>DASRJV010000141.1:0-4498 GCA_035649295.1 Propionibacteriaceae bacterium | reverse complement strand
ACATGGCGATCGACGAGCTGGAGAACCGATGGGTCGCCGGTGCGTGAGTAGACAACAGACTTCATGCCCGCGACATTACGTGATCTTGTCGACGGTGCCGTGTTGCAGCCGGTGATAGAGGAGGCAGGCTTGACTGGAACGCAGTTCGCAACCCTGGAGGAATCGTGCCTGTCTCAATCTGTCGTACCTGCGCCGTCGAGCAGCCCGACACCGATGAACCAGCCGCCGTCTGTGCGATTTGCAGCGATGAGCGGCAATATGTGCGGCCGACCGGTCAGCAGTGGACCACCTTGGAGGAGCTGGCCGCTGCCGGGCACAAGGGAACGGTGGCTGAAGTCGAGCCCGGTTTGCATGGCATCACGATCAAACCGTCGGTCGGGATCGGCCAGCGTGCACTGCTGGTCCAGACAGCGTCGGGAAACCTGTTATGGGATCCCAACGGATACCTCGACGATGACTTGGTAGCTGCGATGCAGGAGTTGGGCGGGGTGGCTGCGGTCGCGGCCAGCCATCCACACATGTTCGGAGTGCAGGTCGAATGGTCGCGCCGGTTCGACGGCGTGCCGGTCTATGTGCAGGCGGCCGATCGGGAGTGGCTCCAGCGAGACGACCCGGTCGTCACAATCTGGGAAGAGAAGACCGAGGTGCTGCCCGGCGTAGTGCTGCATCGCATCGGCGGCCACTTCCCCGGCAGCGCCGTTGCTCACTTCGTGGGAGCTGACGGCCGCGGCGTTGTACTGAGCGGCGACACCGTGGCCTGCACACCCGACGAGCACTGGGTCTCATTCATGCGTAGCTACCCGAACAAGATCCCCCTGTCGGCGGCAGTTGCGGCGAAGGTTGCCGACCGGGTGCTGCAACTCGACTTCGACCGGCTCTATGACAATTTCGGAGGGCAGGTCATCGGCGACGCCCCCGACTGGACACGCCGATCCGCCGACCGCTACATCGCGTGGGTCCGAGGGGACTTCGACCACCTCACCGGATGACCGGGTGGCTTTGAAGTTGAGTGAACGGGTACAGGTTCTGCATGCCCGCCTTCGGCTTCCACGCCTCCCATGAACAGATTCATCCCAGCGAACTGCTGGCCGCTGTGCAGCGCGCCGAAGAGGCCGGCTTCGATGCAGCGATGTCCTCCGACCACTTCTCGCCATGGAGCAAACGGCAGGGCCATTCCGGGTTTGCTTGGTCGTGGCTCGGTGCCGCCCTGCAGGCGACCGCACTGCCGTTCGGAGTCGTCAACGCTCCGGGCCAGCGCTACCACCCTGCAGTGATCGCCCAGGCCATCGGCACCCTCGGCGCCATGTATCCGGGACGGTTTTGGGCAGCACTTGGCACCGGTGAGGCCAGCAATGAGCACATCACTGGTACTGGCTGGCCGGCCAAGGAGGTACGCAACGACCGGCTGCGGGAATGTGTCGACATCATTCGGGCACTGCTACGCGGCGAGGAAGTGACCTACGACGGACTGGTCCGCGTCGACCGGGCGCGGGTGTGGACCCGGCCGGCCGAGCCCCCGCCGTTGCTTGGCGCCGCCGTCAGCGTGGCGACGGCACGCTGGTGCGCAGCCTGGGCTGACGGGCTGATCACTGTCAATGCCGACCGGGAGATGCTGCGCCGGATGATCGATGCCTACCGGGCGGCGGGCGGCCGGGGATCTCTGCACCTGCAGGTTCATCTCAGCTGGGCACCCGATGAGGCGCAGGCCGAGGCCATCGCCCACGAACAGTGGCGCAGCAACGTGTTCCCGCCACCAGCCTGCTGGGACATCGACAGCGTCGAGACCTTCGATGCCGTCTCCCAAGACGTCCCGATCGAGCGAGTGCGTCAGGTTGTGAACATCTCCTCCGACCTCGGCTGGCACACCGCCCAACTCGCCGGATACGCGGAGCTGGGTTTCGATGAGATCGCACTGCACCATGTCGGCCAGAAGCAAGACGAGTGGATCGAGGCTTTCGGTGCCAAGGTGCTACCGCAGTTGCGGTAGGCGTCCAATCGACCTCGATCAACCCACTCTTGAGGTTGCGACTGCCCGGAGCACGCCGTTCACGAACGCAGGCGACTCATCGGTCGACAATTTGGAGACGAGCTGGACCGCTTCGGAGATCGCCACTGCATCAGGTATCTCGCCGTAGTCGATTTCGTAGACCGCGATCCGCATGGCGTTGCGATCGACCCGAGGGATCCGCGGCAGGCTCCAGCCGGGGGCAAGGCTGACGCTGATCCGCTCGTCGATCTCGCCGGCATGAGCCGCTACGCCGCGAACCAGTGCGGCCGTGTACTCGCGTACCGGCGGGTCGGCCGCTGCCGTACGCTCCTCCAGGGTGGTGATGGGGTCAACATCACGCAGCTCAGACTCGAACAAGATGTCCAGCGCCCGCTTGCGCGCCTTGCTGCGCGATGAGCTGCGACTCATGATCAACTACCGACGCGGCTGAGGTACTCACCCGACCGAGTGTCGACCTTGACCTTCTCCCCGGTGGTCAGGAACAGCGGAACTTGAATCTGCAGGCCGGTCTCAACGGTGGCGGGCTTGGTGCCGCCGGTGCTGCGATCACCCTGCAGGCCCGGCTCGGTGTAGGTGACCACCAGCTCCACCGAGGCGGGCAGTTCCAGGTAGAGCGGGTTGCCTTCGTGGATGGCCACCGTCGCCACCTGCCCCTCGAGCAGGTAGTTCCTTGCGTCCCCGACCGTTTCGTCGGCAATCGTTAGCTGGTCGTAGGTGCTGTTATCCATGAACACGAAGCCGGAACCGTCGTGGTAGAGGTACTGCATATCCCGCCGGTCGACGTTCGCCGTGTCCACCTTGGTGTCGGCGTTGAAGGTCTTGTCGACGACTTTGCCGGACAGCACGTGCTTCAGCTTGGTACGCACCACGGTGTTGCCCTTGCCGGGTTTGTGGTGCTGGAACCACACCACGGACCAGAGCTGTCCGTCGAGATCCAGCACCATGCCGTTCTTGAGATCATTCGTCGATGCCACCCCTGGCCACACCCTTTCTTTCGAGCTGCTCGTGCTCCCATTGGCAGCGGCCCAGTTTAGACCCTGGCGTTACGTGATCAGACCACGCTGAAACCGGGCCTGAGAGTTGCCCGTCCGGTAAGCGCGAGCATCAACTCAACGCCGCTCCCACGCAGCACCGCAGCCGTGGCGGCTACCCGCGCAACCTCACTCAGCAGCTGATCGCTGAACTCCGGCGGTTCCACGTCTGGTACTGCTGCGGCTATGTCCAGACCGTGCACCACGAGTTCGAGCGTGCGGGTGGAGAGGTAATTCTCGAGTCGCATACCTCCTGCTGCGGTGTGGATCAGCGGATTGCCGGCGGTTTCCACTTGCGCGATCACGCGGTGTGCCAGTGCATCGACGAACTCAGCGGGATTCTCGCCAAGAGCTTGACCGGCCTGGCGTCCTCGCTCCGCCACGGCGGCGTTGTCGAGATCGGCAATGGCGACGTAGTACGCCGCAGGAGTGGGCACTTCCTCAGTGTCGACGGGCTGTCGGAGATACGTCTCGACCGTCACCAGTGATCGCGACGTGTGCCCGACCAGAGAACGCAGATCCCACTCCCCTAGTCCCGGGCCGTCCCAACGGTCCTGGGGAAGACGCCGCACCAGATCGACGAAGGTCCGTGCCGCCTCGGCGAAGGTTTCGCGGACATTGAGCTCGCCCCAGGCTTCGATCATGGTAGAGATTCTCGCTTAGGCAGCGACGGCGTCGTACGCAGCTCGCAGCAGATCCTCTTTCGGCCCGGTGAGGATCTCCGCGCTGGCAAGCCCGTTCAAGATCACGAACCGGAGTGTCGATCCGCGGGTCTTCTTGTCGAGAGCCATGGTGTGCAACAGATCATCAAATGCGTCGGCTGCGTAGCTCGTTGGCAATCCCACGCTGGAGAGCACAGCCCGATGCCGAGCGGCGGTTGGCTGGTCGAGCCGCCCGGCGAGCCTCGCCAGCTCGGCGGCGAAGACCATACCGACGCTGACCGCGTCGCCATGGCGCCAGCCGAAGCGTTCCCGACGCTCGATGGCATGGCCAATGGTGTGCCCGTAATTCAGCAGCTCACGGCCCACCGCAGACCCAGTTGACGTTGTCTCGCGGAAATCGGCAGCGACGACTCGTGCCTTGACCGACACCGCGCGCTCCACAAGATCGCGGAGTACCGGGGAATCGGCGCGTACCGCTGATGTCGGATCGGATTCGATCAAGGTCAAGATCTCGGGGTCCGCGATGAAGCCGCACTTGATCACCTCGGCCAGACCGGCGACAAGGTGTGGGGTCGGCAACGTTGCCAGCAGATCAAGATCACAGATCACGCCGACCGGTTCGTAGAAGCAGCCGACGAGGTTCTTGCCTTCCGCTGTGTTGATGCCGGTCTTGCCGCCCACAGCCGCATCAACCATGCCCAGCAGGCTGGTTGGAACCATGGCCACTCGCACGCCACGTAGCCAGGTAGCAGCCACGAAGCCAGCCAGATCAGTGGTGGCACCACCGCCGAGGCCCA
>DASRJV010000140.1:0-4683 GCA_035649295.1 Propionibacteriaceae bacterium | reverse complement strand
GCGCTCATCACCGGCCAGTCTGAATCCGAACCCATCACAATCCCGACCCGTGGCTGCTGGTTGTCATCAGGCATTGGGATCTCCCATCAGGTAGGCCGAGGCGTGCAGCGCCCGTTTCCGTGTTTCGTCAAGATCATCTCCGAAGGTGGTGACGTGGCCCACCTTGCGTCCGGGACGCACCTGCTTGCCGTACAGCTGCACGCGCAGTCGCCGGTCTCGGGCAAAACAGTGCAGCAGACCCGACGGTAGATCCTCGATGCTCCCGCCGAAGATATTTGCCATGACGGTCCAAGTCTGCTTGCTGCTCGGGTCGCCGAGCGGGAGATCGAGCACCGCGCGCAGGTGGTTCTCGAATTGCGAGGTGTGAGCACCGTCGATCGTCCAGTGGCCGGTGTTGTGTGGTCGCATGGCGAGCTCATTGACCACTACCGATCCGTCGGCGCGCTGCATCAACTCGACGGCGAGCATCCCGACCACCCCGAGCTCATGAGCGATCATGAGCGCCAGCTCTTGGGCGGCAGCGGCCTGCCCGTCATCCAGCCGTGGTGCGGGTGTGACCGTCTGGACGCAGATGCCGTCGCGCTGCACCGATTCCGAGATCGGGTATGCCGCCGCCTGCCCGGAGGGTGAGCGAACGACGAGCGCACTCAGCTCGCGAGCGAAGTCAACGAACTCCTCGCCAATGATCTGTACGCCATCAGTCAGGCCGGCAAAGGGCTTGCCGGCCTCAGCCGCCGAGTCGAGCCGCCATACGCCCTTGCCGTCGTACCCACCACGGGAGGTTTTGGCCACAATCGGCCAGCCTCGCTCGTCACCGAACGCAGCCAGCGAGGCTTCGTCGGCCACCACGCGGCTGATTGGGCAAGGGGCACCCAGAGCTGTGAGTCGATCACGCATGATCGCCTTGTCCTGGGCGTGGATGAGGGCGGCCGGACCTGGCCGAACCAGCACGCCGGCGGACTCCAGATCCCTGAGCAGGCCGGTGGGAACGTGCTCGTGGTCGAAGGTCAACACATCGCATTTGGCGGCAAAGTGCCGCACGGTCTCCGGGTCCGTGTAGTCGCCGACCGTTACGTCATGCACCACCGTTGCCGCTGAGGTGTCGGGAGCCTCGGCGAGCAACCGGACGTTGATCCCCAAACCGATGGATGCAGCGTGCATCATTCGGGCAAGCTGCCCGCCGCCGATGATGCCCACCGTGAAGGTCCGCCCACTGGTCACTCGCGGAAGCGTACCGGTCACTATGACGGGCAGCATGCAATCAACACCGCTCACTGCAGCCTGAAGATCACCGAACGCTGCACGATGAAGTTGACGGTGGTGGCGACCCCTTGGGCGATGACGAAGGCAATGATCTGAACGGTGAGCCTGCTCAGGCCTTGTGAGGTGAGCAAGGTGAACAGGACGCTGAACAGGCCGACCTGCAAGGCGAAGGTCACCGCGTACAAGACCACGACCGCGATGAATCTGCGCGTCGATGGCGACGCCCGGAAGGTCCAGCGCCGATTGATCAGATAAGCGGTTGTAGTGCCGGCGATGAAGGAGACCGCCTTGGCCGGTGTATGGCCAAGCCCCAGCGCCATCAAGATCACCAGTAGTCCGAAGTCGACGATCGCCGAGAAACCGCCGGTAATGACGAACCGGGTGAGCTGGGCAGGCAACGGCAGAGCACTCTCACGCTCGTCGACCGGCAGCTCGACCGGCTGCGGGAGCTGGTGAGGATGTTCGGTCATCGGCGGTTTTCCTGCCAGCTCGGCCAGTGCGGAGCTCGCCGCTGATTGAAGGCCTCGATGCCCTCAACACGATCTGCTGAGAACGCCGCCTCTTCCCACGCTCGGCTTTCGATTTCCAGGCCATTGGCCAGATCGACGTCGAGGCCCTGCCGAAGCGCCCGCTTGGCTGCGCGCAAGCTGATCGGGGACTTGGCGGCGATTTCCTTCGCGAGGTCATACGCACTGTCGCGAGCTGCGCCTTCTGGAACGAGTCGATCGGCAAGCCCGATGCGCAGCGCTTCGTCGGCGGCGACTCTGCGCCCGGTGAATATCAGATCGGACGCGCTGTTCAGTCCGATCCGGCGAGGCAACAGCTGGGTACCGCTGCCGCCCGGAACCAGGCCCAAGCCCACCTCTGGCAGTCCGAAGACAGCCCTGGTCGATGCAATGATCAGGTCGCAGCACAGCGCCACTTCGCAGCCGCCACCTAGCGCAAATCCGTCCACGGCGGCAATCATCGGGACAGGCAACTCGAGTAGCGCTGCGAAGGTCTCCCTGACCACCAGCCGCTGCCGGCGAAGATCGTCATTGTCGAACTTGCGACGCTCCGTGAGATCAGCTCCTACGCAGAAAGCCTTGTCCAACGCACTCGAGATGATCACGACACTGACCTGATCATCGGCGGCGAGCTCGGTCGCGGCGCTGCTCAGCCGCCGGAGCTGGTCGGTGGACAAGGCATTCATCGCCTCGGGGCGGTTCATGATCACCTCGGCAACATGGTCCGAGGGTCGCCCGATCTCGAGGGTCATGGGCGAGGAACTGGCGGGTTCTGCGTGCCCTGTGGACCGAACAGCAGCTGAGTGATCTCCCGACTTACGTGCTCAACATCAGGTACATCTCGCAGGACGACCATCCCATCCTCGGCGGCAGTCTGGACGATGAGGGAGCCACAACCGAGTATCCGATCCATCAGACTGCGCTCGTAGGAGACCTCATTGATCCTGTTCAGCGGGAGGTCCTTACCGACCTTGTTGAGGATGCCGCTCCGCGTGATCAGCCGCCGGTTGGTGATCGTGTACGTGGTGGTGCGCCAGCGCAGGAACGGTAGCAGCACCAACCAGATGGCCAGCACCACACCGAGTACGGCGATTGCGAGTTGGCCGATGGGGCGAGCCTCGCGTGGGATCAACGCCGCCCCGACGCCGACCGCGGCAGCGATCAGGACGAAAGCCAGCGCAGGCAGAATCATTGCCTTGACATGGGTCCTGGTATGGATGACTACGTGCTCGTCGGCACCAAGCAGCTTCTGCGGAAGAGCCACGTCCTCAATGCTGACACATGCGCACACTCAGGACTGAAGATGAATGACGTCGCCGGCACCGTACACGGCCGATCCTGAGTTGGTGCGTACGACGAGCCGCCCGTCCTCATCGATACGGTCCGCGATCCCCTCGACACTCCGCTCCGCGCTCAGCAGCACACGGACCTGACGACCGATCGTCTCGCAACGCTCGACGTAAGAGGCGGCCAGCGAAGCGTCACCGCCTGCCTGCGCCTCCCATCGGCCATACAGCAGCTCAAATGCGGCCAGCACGGTGGCGATGACGGCGGTACGCGATGGTTGTACGGCTCCGAGCTCTCGAGCGGCGATCGCAAGTGACGTTGCAGTCGGCACCGGCAGTTCTTCCTCAGCGAGGCCGACATTGATCCCGATACCCACGACGCACGCCGCGCCCTCGGAGGTGTCGACGCGCTCGGAGAGAATGCCGCAGAACTTGCGGCCGTTGACCAGCACGTCGTTGGGCCACTTGAGCACGGCTGGGAGATTGGCCGCGCGGCGCACACCGTCGGCCACCGCTAGACCTGCCAGCAATGACAACCAGGTCCAGCGGCTCGGATCGATATCGTTCGGTCGCACGAGGATGGACATGGCGATGCCGGATCCGGGTGGAGCGGTCCAGGTGCGGCCTTGCCTGCCCCGACCGGCCGACTGATAGTCGGTGATCAGCACGGTGCCCGGCACTTCACCTTGGCGAGCTCTCACTGCCAGATCGGCATTCGTTGAACCGGTCTCTGTCACCAGATCGACCTTCTGCCACAGCCCACCAGGCCTAATGAGCTCTTGCCGGAGCTCCGCGAGGTCGATCACGTCATCGGTCGGCATGTTTGGACCCTATTCGTCGGACGGATTCAGACCGGCCTTGTCCCCGGTCAGCATCCCACGCTGCGTGGGACGTTGGCGCTGTGCATGGACTACATGCCGTGTACAGCGCGGAGAATCTAGGTACAGCCCTGACTGCCGGCGACGACGGGATGGATTCCTAGCGCAACGCGCGAGCAGCGCAGCCAAATGGTTAGAGTCACCAGTCATGGATCGCACGATTCCAGCACCGGACATTCACACCACCGCCGGAAAGCTGGCCGACTTGGACCGCCGGATGGAGGAGGCAGTTCATGCGGGACCGGCGTCTGCAGTCGAGAAGCAGCACGCCAAGGGTAAGAAGACCGCCCGCGAGCGGGTGACGATGTTGCTGGATCCTGATTCGTTCACCGAGTTGGACGAGTTCGCTCGGCATCGCTCAACCTCGTTCGGCATGGAGAAGCGTCGACCTTATGGCGACGGTGTCATCACGGGCTTCGGCACGATTCATGGACGGCCCGTGTGCGTGTTCAGCCAGGACGTGATCGTCTTCGGGGGCAGCCTGGGCCAGGTGTACGGCGAGAAGATCGTCAAGATCATTGACTTCGCGTTGAAGACGGGATGTCCGATCATCGGCCTCAACGAGGGCGGGGGCGCCCGGATCCAGGAGGGTGTCGTCTCGCTCGGACTTTATGGAGAGATCTTCCGCCGCAACACACACGCCTCCGGTGTGATACCGCAGATCTCGTTGATCATGGGCGCCGCAGCTGGAGGCCACGTCTATTCTCCGGCGCTGACTGACTTCGTGATCATGGTCGATCAGACCTCGCA
>DASRJV010000139.1:0-3180 GCA_035649295.1 Propionibacteriaceae bacterium | reverse complement strand
ACTGCCGTACGAATTCCTTACAGACAAGGATTTCTGGGGTCAGCAGTTCGAGTCTGCTTGCTACCCTCAGCAGGTTCTGCGGAGCCCATAGTCATCTCGCGGACTTCAACGCATCAACAAGCCGTGCGATGTCGTTCTCGTAGTTGTAGAAGTGGATTGTAAGACGCAGGTTCCCGTTTCGTTCCGAACAGATCACCCCCCGGGACGCTAGTGCTCTGAGAACTCGAGCTGCCTCTAGATCGCCAAGCGGAACGCTGACGATCGTGCTCTGATTTTGGTCCGGCAACTCGACAGGATGCCATCCGATCTCGGTGAGCGCGCCGCGGAGCACAGCCGTCAGCTGGCGGTTGCGGGCGTAGATACGGTCCGGCCCGAACCCGTCAAAGACCGCTAGAGCTGCCACATTCCCGACCGCCGCCATCCAGCTGATCGACGAGTCGAACCGCGATGCCGTTGGTGAGAGATCCATGGTGGGACCGAAGAAGCTCTCGAGCGGGACTCTGGCCGCCCGCCACCCCGCATTGAGCGGCGTAAACCACTCCTGTACCGCCCGTGACAGGAAGCAGTACCCCATGCCACGACCAGCGTTAAGCAGAAACTTGTGGTCCGGCCAAGCCATCACGTCCGCATGCGGTAGCAAGTCCGCGACTGGGAGCGCCCCCACCATCTGCGAGCCGTCAACGAACACAATCGCGCCGACTGCTCGCGCCACTCGGCTGATCGCGGCAATGTCGGAGCGGTGCCCCGTGGCGGACTGCACGGCACTGAAAGCGACAAGCCTGGTCCGGGCATCCACCCTGTTGGCGACGTCTTCCGGTTGAACCCCACCGTTACGAAACGGGACTTGTCGAACGTCGTAGCCCTTCCTCGCCAGCTGGCGCCACGGGAAGTGATTCGAGCTGTACTCAAGCTCGCCGATGACGACACTCTCGCCCCGCTCGGCATGGCCGAACTGTGCGGCAACCAGCCCCGCGGCGGAGGAGATCGAGGGGATCAGCGCAACATCGGCACTATCAGCCCCGATCAGC
This sequence comes from Propionibacteriaceae bacterium, assembly GCA_035649295.1. Lineage (GTDB taxonomy): Bacteria > Actinomycetota > Actinomycetes > Propionibacteriales > Propionibacteriaceae > Microlunatus. The sequence continues at coordinate 2,152 of DASRJV010000139.1, read as the reverse complement.
CTTGCCACTGTAGACCGCGTCTCGTTCGCCATTTGCTCGCCGCGGACGTAGTCGAAGCCGACGGCCACCCAATCATCGATCAGCTCGCGGTAGGAGTCGGCGAGCCGGCGGCTGGCAAGACCGACCGCCGCGGTATTGAAGAAGGCGCAGCTGGCCGTAGCTGGAAACAGATCACGGGCCACTCGGATGTCGGGCAGCCGACCGGATGGCTCGGTGTCTGTCACCGGCTCAACGTACTCGTGCGAAGGCGGTCAGACGAAGAGTGGCTCCAGCCCGAAAGCCGTCTCCAATTCGCCCATTTGCTCCTCGCTTGGCCGTTGTGTAAAGCGTTCGGCCGCGTCGATCACCTTCGGCAGGATGTGAATGTCCCCAACAGTGTTGAGGAAGACGCCGTCACGGCCCAGCACCCAGCTCACTGCAATGTCAATGGCTTCTTGGTCGGTGAGCGGCTCGTACCAGGTGTTGGCAGTCGGCTCCTGATCGCCCCACGGCCCTCGGGTGATCGCCTTGATCGTCTGCACGGCCACGTCACGTTCGGCGCACACCTCCACCAGCGCTTCGAAATCTGCGATGTAGCTGGGATTGCGGGACATCGGAAGGTTGTAGGGCAGCAGCACTGAGTCGAACGGATACTCCTCCAGCGACCGCAGGTGCTGTGCGGCAACCGTCACACCGTGACCAGTGACCCCGATGAAGCGGACCAGCCCCTCCTCCTTAGCTTGCACCGCAGCTTCCAGAACTCCGCCTGGCGCGAAAGCCGTCTGCCATTCATCCTCGTCGACGAGGTTGTGCAGCTGGATCAGATCCAGCCGGTCGGTACGCAACCGTTCCAGCGAACGTCCGATCTCGGCGTACGCCTCCGGGCGAGTGCGCTCGCCGGTCTTGGTGGCCAGAAAGAACTCGTCACGGTGAGTCTCCATCCAGGGCCCGAGGCGGAGCTCGGCGTCGCCATAACTCGCGGCAGTGTCGATGTGATTGATCCCGTGCTCACGGATCAGCTCCATTGTCTGATCCGCCTCGCCCTGGCTGACATTGCCAATGGCAGCGGCGCCAAAGAGGATCCGGGTGCTTTCATGGCCAGTGTGGCCGAACGGCTGGAGGGCGATCATGGCACTCATTCTGCTCACTCTCTTTTTTCGGCCAACAGCACGGGTATCAGCCGCTCAGTCCGCTCCTGATATTGCGCGTACGCCGGGTAGGCCTCGACGGCCCGTTGCCACCAGATTTCTCGCTCCTCACCCTGCAGCTCTCGAGCGGTGGCATCGAAGCGGTCGGCACCGTCCTGCACCATCAGCGCCTCAGCATCAGCCTTCAGGTTGAGATACCACTCCGGATGCTTCGCCGCTCCGCCGACAGAGGCGACCAACGCGTAGTTGCCGTCGTGCTCCACACGCATCAACGCAAACTTTCTGATCTTGCCGCTCTTACGGCCGCGCGTGGTGAAGATAGCGACCGGCCGACGGGTGCCAGCCAATGTGTTGGCTTCCCGTCCATCCGTAGCTTCGTAACGCTCGACCTGATCACGCACCCACCTACGCGGGCTTGGCTCATACTCCCCTGTCAACGGCATCTAGTCATCCTAGATTCGCCGTCGCCGCGAGCACTGCGGCCAGATCTCGAGGTTCGTTGATCTGGTTCACCTGCTGCCACTTGATCATGCCCGCGGAGTCCAGCACAAAGGTGCCGCGCCGCGAGCATCCGGACTCCTCGTCGAAGACGCGGTACGCCCGGGCTATCGCACCGTGCGGCCAATGATCACTCAATAGATCAAAGCCGATCCGTTCCGCGTCGGCGTACGCGCGCAGCGTATACATCGCATCGCAAGAGACAGCCAACACCCGAGCGCCGAGGATGCGGAAGTTCTCATGATCATCACGGACAGCGGCGAGCTCGTCACGGCAGATGTTCGAGAATGCCCAGGGATAGAAGATGATCACTGCCGGAGCGCCGCGTAAGCCATTCACCGTGACCAACTCGCCGTACTGATTGCGAGCCGTGAACGCCGGAGCCGGCTGACCGAGCCCAAGATTCACCGACGCGACCCCCTGGGTCGGACCAGCTTGGTGGCAATCCAGTCAGACGACACAGGCACGCTGTTGGTCAGGGCCAGACCAGCGGTTATCGCCGCTTCGGCTACATCCGCGGCATCGAC
>DASRJV010000138.1:0-3603 GCA_035649295.1 Propionibacteriaceae bacterium | reverse complement strand
ATCAACGTGTCATCGGAATCGGCCGTGCTGTCGGCGGTGCCAGCCTGCTGCCGAGGAACCTCCCAACGAGCCACCGTGTCTTCGCGGCGGCGCCGCGCCTGTTCGCTACGCAGCAGATCAGTCAGCCGGCGGTCAGCGACTGTGTTCAACCAGCCCTTCGGATTGTCCGGAACACCGTCGGTCGGCCACTGGGTTGCGGCCGCCAGCAGTGCCTCTTGTACTGCATCCTCAGCCGTGTCGAAGTTTCCGTAGCGGCGTACGACGGCGCCGAGAACCTGCGGTGCCAATTGACGCAGCAGGCTCTCGACATCAGTCCGCCCTTCGACAGGCTCAGGACTCATTGCGGGGCTCAGTACGCATCTTGATCAGTCGGTGATGTCGGCTGCCGATTCCATGATCGGCCGCACGTCGGCGTACGCGTTGGCGACGACATGTTCTGGTGCGGGACAAGCCGATAGCCGGCTGGCGATCTCCGTCGCTCGGTCGAAGCTGTCGCATTCCACAATCCAGTAACCGGCGAGCACCTCCTGTGTCTCGGCGTACGGCCCGTCGGTCACGAACGGCGTGCCATTCTGGGCACCGAGGCGCCTGGTGTGCACCGGCGCTGCCAGACCCCGGGTCTCGACAAGCTCGCCGGCCTCGGCGAGCTCGGTGTTGAACGCTCCCATAAAGGCAGTCATCGCCGCGAAATCCTCCGGCGACCACGCCGGCTGATCGCCAGCCTGCCCGGCCATACCGTCATAGTCCTGCTGCGACGCGTAGGTCAAGATCATGTACTTCATATCCCTCTCCTTTCGGTCGGCACCTCACTAGTGCCTCTCACCGGTGACGTCGAAGCTGGAGTCATGCATCGGACAACCTGGGTCGCACGAACCAGCGCACCGAACGCCGAATACGGCGAACCGAGGTGTGGCGTGAAGTCGGGCCCATGGTGCGAGTCAGGGTATCGCCATCAAAGCTGCCTGGAGCTCGCAGAATGGTCGCCCCTGAGGCGATGAACCGGACGTCGTTGCCGCGCACCGCCGCTTCGCGTGCCACGATCGGGCCGTGACCGAAGACGCCGCTCAACCGCGGGTGGGGCCCGCTGCTGAAGCCGACCACCTACCTCATGATCACCTACGTAAAGAGGGCTGGACCATGGCCCTCTATGTGGCCATCTGTCTGATCGCCGCACTTACCGCCCTGGAGAATGTGACGGCCGTCCCCGGGCACATTCTGGGGCTGGTATGGGGCACCACTGTCGGTCTGGCACTCGCGCATGTGTTCGCCTTCCGCGTTGCCGGTCGCCTCGTGCACGACGGTGTGCTGCCCAAAGCAGATCGCATCATTTCCGTGGTCCAGCTGGTTGCCGCTGCGGCAGTCGCGGTCGTTGTCAGCATCCCGATCCTGCTGGCCTCCACCGAAAACGAACTCGCCTGGGGCCGTTACGCTTGCGCCGCCATCATCGGTGCGGTCGGCTATCTGACTGCACGCGGTGCCGAGCACGGCCGGGTACGCGCCCTGCTGTTCGGCATCGGAGTCCTTGCAGTCGCCACCGCCATCGCCGTACTCAAGCACAGGCTGGTGGGTCACTAGGAATCAGCTCTCGCAACGCAGATGAGAGGATTGCCGACATGGCCGTCCCGAAACCCCTGGTGCGTGCGGGCACGGCGATGAGCAACGGCCTCTATCGAGTGTCCGGCGGCCGATTGATGGGCAAGGTTCGCGGGATACCAGTGCTGTTGATCACCGTCGCCGGCCGTAAGACCGGCGACAAGCACACCAACCCCGTTTTGTATCTCGAAGACGACGGCAAGTACGTAGTGACCGGCTCAGGCGCCGGATCCACACAAGAGCCCCAGTGTTTGATTGCCTCGCTCCGCTCGGCGCGGATCGCGCTCGGTATTCCGCCTACTTCGTCGTCGCTCGCAGACGAAAAGCGTGTCTGCTCCCTCCTCCTCAGCACGGCGGCGCGCGATCCGGGTTTCAAGAACCTACGGCGCACCGATCAAGCAGAAATCGAGGTTGGGCGCCGGCATCTTCCTGTCAGCGTGGAGATCGCTGAAGGAGCGGAGCGGGAAGTCTTGTGGCAGCGGCTGCTGGTCCGCGCACCCTTCTTCGCCGACTACCAGAAGAAGGTCGAGCGCCAGATACCTATGGCTGTCCTGACGCCCAAGACCTGACTACTCGCAGTTTGATCAACAGATAGGGGACCATGGTGGAATACCGCTACGTCGGGAACTCGGGTTTCAAGATCTCAGAGATCACTTACGGCAACTGGCTGACGCACGGCTCGCAGCTGGAAAACGATCAAGCCAAGGCTTGCGTACGCGCTGCCCTGGATGCCGGCATCACGACGTTTGACACCGCCGACGTGTATGCGAACACTCAGGCCGAGACCGTGCTCGGCGAGGCCCTGAAGGTCGAGCGGCGCGAGTCGCTGGAGATCCTTACCAAGGTGTTCGGGCCTACCGGGCCGAAGGGCCATAACGACGTCGGGCTGTCCCGCAAGCACATCATGGAGTCGATCAACGGATCGCTGGCCCGTTTGCAGACCGACTATGTCGACATTTACCAGTGCCACCGCTACGACTACGAGACTCCGCTCGATGAGACCATGCGAGCGTTCGCCGACCTGGTACGGGCAGGCAAGGTGCTCTACGTCGGAGTCAGCGAGTGGACCGCCCAGCAGATCCAGGACGGCCACGACATGGCCGAGGACCTCGGCTTCCATTTGATCTCCAACCAACCGCAGTATTCGATGCTGTGGCGAGTGATCGAGAGCGACGTCGTACCGGTCAGCGTCTCACTCGGCGTGTCTCAGATCGTCTTCTCGCCCATCGCCCAGGGTGCGCTCACCGGAAAGTACCGCCCGGGCGAGCAACCGCCGCCTGGCTCGCGAGCCACCGATGAGAAGGGCGGCGCTGACATGATCCAGAGGTGGATGAGGGATGAGGTTCTCGACCGAGTGCAGCAGCTGGTGCCACTGGCAGCGGAGTCCGGGCTTTCCATGGCACAGCTGGCTGTGGCCTGGGTGCTGCAGAACGACAACGTGGCAAGCGCGATCATCGGAGCATCGCGACCTGAGCAAGTTCAGGACAATGCCGCCGCATCAGGAGTCAAGCTGGATGCCGATCTCCTGACCAAGATCGACGAGATACTCGATCCAGTGATTGAACGCGATCCCGCCAGGACATTGCAGAGCTCGCCCCAAACCCGCGAAGCCTAAGTCTGCGTGGTCATGGACTCACCAAAACATCACATTGGATCGTGCAGCAATCCACCGCAGCGAGGAGAACGCCATGATCATCCGGGTCTTCAGGCCGACGATCCGCCCGGGCAAGGAAAGTGAGTTCGAGTCGTTTCTCCGCGACACAGCCATACCGCTGGTTTCCCAGCAGTCGGGACTGGTGGCGCAGCATGTGGGCAGACCCCGCGACTCGTCCTCCACTGAGTTTGTGTACATCACGGTTTGGGAAGACGCCGAATCGATTCGCGCTTTCGCCGGTGAGCGCTGGCAGGAGGCGGTGATCACACCAGACGAGGAGCACCTTCTCAAGGACACCTGGATCGGGCATTACGAGGTGCTCGAGACGACCTGAGAGTAGGTCGCCACCTCAGGCT
>DASRJV010000137.1:0-4523 GCA_035649295.1 Propionibacteriaceae bacterium | reverse complement strand
GTGGCCGCCGAGGACATCCGTTGGATCCTGGAGGTCACCGCGCCCCGAGTTCAGCAGCTCAACCAGACGATCTACCGCCAGACGGGACTCGATTCCGACACTCGGGACCGCGGCATCAAACTGATCGTCGAGCAGCTTGAGGGGGGACAATATCCGACCCGGGCCGAGCTCGGAGCGGCGTTGACCGGTCGGGGCCTTGTCAGTCAGGACCCTGCCGCCCGTGGGCTGTGGCTGGCCTACGTCGTCATGAATGCGGAGCTCGAGGGCGTCATCTGCAGCGGGCCGATGCGTGGTGCACAGCAGACCTACGCGCTGCTGGACGAACGGGCTCCACACTCGGCAGTCAGAGCAGGAGATCACGCCGAACTGGCGCGCCGGTTCTTCCTGGGTCATGGCCCGGCAAGCATCCAGGACCTGGCCCGCTGGTCCTCACTCACCATCGGCCAATGCCGAGATGCGGTGGAAACGATCAAAGACCGGCTGGACTGTGTCAGTGTCGAGGGAGTCGAGCTGTGGTTCGATCCGGAACTACCACCAGCAGAAGCGTCGTCGGACGCTCTGCTGCTTCCGCTGTACGACGAGGTGACGCTGAGCTATCCGGTGATCAATTTTCCGCAAGCCGACGGCCACCCGCATCCACCCGGTGAGGATCTCTTCGTGGGCTGCGTGATCATCGCTGAAACGAATGTGGGTACTTGGCGGCGCACCGTCCGAGGCCGAAAGATGATCATGGAAGTCGCCCTGGCTCCAGGTGTGGTGGCGAGCTCAGGAGCGCTCGTCGAGGCCGCGGCCGGCAGGCTCGCGGCATTTACCGGCAAGCAGCTGGAGCTGACAATCACCGGCTGATCAGGTCACCAGCGGGCGCCTACCGATGCTCGCAGAGAAGCAGCCGAGCGCTATAGGGTGACCTGCAATCAAAGCGAGGAGGAGATCGTGACCGTGCGGTCAGCCGGACACACCGTTCTGGCGTCGGCCGACAGCGACGTCTATGCCTCGCTTCGCAAGCGTCCCAGCTCGCGCGCGGAGCGGTACGCGATGGGCCAGGCGCTGCGGCGCGAGGTGCCGCGTAAAAGCCTGGCTGGGTGGCGGCCATCGGTTGACCGTCCCGACCCAGTCCAGTTGATCATTGAGTCGCACCAAGGCCGCCTCGACTGGCTGATTCCGGTGCGGGTGGCCCGGATGGTGATCTCCCCGTACGGCTTTTTGCGAGGCACCGCGATCGTGATGGCCGACGATGTGGCGCGGCTTCCGGCGACCGGTATCACCCCGGTTGTCTGCGGCGACGCACACCTGGGCAACTTCGGCTTCTATGCTTCACCCGAGGGCGAGTTGGTCATCGACCTGAACGACTTCGATGAAGCCCATCCAGGCAGTTGGGAATGGGATCTGCGCAGGTTGACCGCCAGCATCTGGGTCGCTGGACGGCAGAACGGGTCGTCGGAGGACCAGTGCCGTGCGTCGGTCCTGGCCTGTGTCGCGGCCTACCGCAGTGAGGTGAGGTTTCTCGCGGACCAGCCGCTGCTGATGCGCAGCTACAACCGTCTCGATGTCAGCCGGTTGCGTGAGACGGCCACGGAGAAGTCGCTTCGCGATGAGATCGAGCGCTCCGCCAAGCGGGCCCGTTCCCGCACCAGTGATCGGGCGCTTCCGCGGTTCACCGCCGAGCGTGACGGTAAGCGGCAGATCGTCGAGGATCCGCCGTTGATCACCCGGGTGAGTGATCAAGAGTATGAGGCGGTCGGCGAGGCGCTGGACGAATACCTGCACACGCTGGCACCGCACTGGCGGCGCGCGATTGGCGGGTACACCCTGATCGACGTCGCGCATAAAGTCGTTGGTGTCGGCAGCGTCGGCTTGCGAGCGTATGTGGCACTGCTGGAAGGGAGCAGTCCTGACGATGTGGTCTTCCTGCAGCTGAAGCAGGCGCGCCGCTCGGTGCTGGCAAAGTATGTGCACGGCGACTCCGCGTGGCACGCGCATCAGGGTCAGCGGGTCGTGGAATACCAGCAGGCGCTGCAGACTGTCAGCGACCCGCTGCTTGGCTGGACCACGATCGACGGATTGCAGTACTACGTGCGGCAGTTCCGCAATATGAAAGGGACCATTCCGCTGGACGCGATCGACGCTGCGGCGTTGACCGACTACGCCGGCATTGTCGGTCATCTGCTAGCCAAGGGACACGCTCGAACCAGCGGCGCCTCCATGATCGCCGGCTACGCCGGAGCCTCGGACAAATTGGATCGCGCGCTGGCGAAGTTCGCCCGAGCCTACGCTGATCAAACTGAAACTGATCATGCGGAACTGGTGAAGGCGGTGCGTCGAGGAGCACTACCGGTAGTTGAAGGTGCACTCGACCGAGCCGGCTCCGCCTTTCGACCGGGATGAGCCGGGGTCGCAGCCCGTCACTGCGAGCGGCCGGGTCTCCAGATCACCCCTAGGCCGATCACCGCGATAGCAGCAACGCAAAGCGCTCCGATTCCGGCGACGGCGAGCCCGTGAGTCAGGATCCGATCGGTGTTGGTTGATCTCTCCTCCCGATCAGATGCTCCATCCAGCGGTGCCCTGGGATTGCGGAGGAGCACGGGGGGTGCGATCCCGGTGGGCAGGTTGCCGCTGCACAACGTGGTGATGAGCCGATTCACGGCCCGATCACCCTCGCCTTCAATGCCCTCGATGGCGAAGATCACCCACGTGGTCCCGATCTCCGGGTCGAGGCCACATGCATCCGAGTCGAGCGAGGAGGCCACGACCTGATCCCGGTACACGGTGCCCTTGTACACCTCATCAACCAGGAAGCGGATGTCGATCCGCGCATCACCGGAACGGCCCACCTGGTCTTTGCTGTTGACCGTGCCACGGAAGACCACATCCGCCTCGCGCAGAGCGCGATTGCTAGAAATGCCAGCACAGCTACAGGCGAACGCCGCTGTGGTGTCGACGAGCGCAAGGCACGTGCCCAGCAGCAAGGAGGCCACCAGGGCCAGCAGGCGAAGTGCGAGCCTCCTCACTTAGCCAGTCTTGGCGGTGCCATCGTCGAACACAAGGTGTCGCACTCACTGCTGGTATGCCGCCGCCTGGATCCCATAGAGGTCGGCGTACGGGCCATCGCGCCGCATGAGCTCGTTATGGCTGCCCACCTCGACCAATCGCGAGCCGTCGAGGACAACGATCAAATCGGCCATCCGAACTGTGCTGAACCGGTGCGAGACCAAGATCGTGATGGCACCGACGTCGCTACTCGCGGATTCGCCGCGACGCGCCGCCGATGCGTAGCGTTCGAACAAGGCGTGTTCGGTTTCGGCATCCAGCGCGGCGGTGGGCTCGTCGAGCATCATCAGCAAGGGCATAGGCCGCATGTAGCCGCGGGAGAGTGCCAACTTTTGCCACTGGCCGAAGCTCAACTCCTGACCGTCTGGCCAGGTCGGGCCCAACTGGCTGTGCAGGCCTTCCGGCAGCCGTTCGACGACATCTGCGGCACCGGCCCTCCGCACGGCGTCAGCGACCGCCGACTCATCGTTGAGCCTGCTCAGATCCCCGAGGCCGATACTGTGCTGGGCGCTGAACTCGAAACGGAAGAAGTCCTGGAAGGCGCCGGTCAGCCGGCTTCGCCACTCCGCCGCCGCCATCCGACGCAGCGGCTTGCCGTCGATCAAGATCTCACCGGAGCTTGGCTCGTACATTTTGGCAAGCAGCTTCACCAGCGTGGACTTTCCCGCGCCGTTCTCCCCGACCACCGCGACAACCGCGCCTGATGGCACGTGCAAGGTAACGTCCTCCAGCGCGAGGCGATCGCTGCCGGGGTACGCAAACGAGATGTGCTCGAGGCGGATGCCATCGACCAGTCGGTCCGGTATCTCGATCTCGGTATTGGCACTCAGCGCCGCGGCGTAGTCCTCCAGCCATACCAGCCGCCTCGAACCGTCGAGCCAGATACCGCGCAAGAAGCCGATCTCACCAATCGCACCCGCGACGTAGGACGACAGCCTCGCGCCCGCGGCCAAAATGAGCAGCACTGACCCGACCGGGGCGTCCAGCCCGATGACAACGAACGCAACTGCGCCGACATAGCCCAACCCGAAGATCGCCCACGCCACAGAGTGCGAGATAGCCGTGCCCCAGCGGGCCCGCGCGACGGGCGCGAACCAGCGTTGCCATTCTGTACGACGTCGTGTTGCCAATTCGCTGGCGATGCCGGTGACCCGCACCTCCTTCCCAGCGGCGGCACTGGTCGCCGTGACGAACAGATGCTCGGCAAGGCGGTTGTGCTGGGCGAAGCGTTCCTCCACCTGTCGCTCCACACCTGGCCGCCATGCGGAGCTGAACACTGTGGGCAACGCGAACACCACCAGCAGCACAAGCCCGGGGTGAATGCTCATCAACAATGCGATCGTGACGGTCAGCCGTACGATCCAGCCGATCGTGTCCAACAACGACACGTACATGTGGTCCAACACGAACACCTGATTGCGGAGCACCGCCAGGCGGTCGAGGTACTCCTGGCGCTCCTGAAGCTCAAGTCCTGG
>DASRJV010000136.1:0-3691 GCA_035649295.1 Propionibacteriaceae bacterium | reverse complement strand
TACGCAAGGCCCACGACCGTGGACTTCGGGTCGATGTCTGGACGATCGACGACGAACCGGCCATGCGGCGGCTGCTGAGCTTTGGTGTCGACGGCATCATGACCGACCGGCCCGACGTATTGGCTCGCGTGCTGAACAGTCGGTGAGGTCGGGAACATCTTGCCGGATTCAAAGCAAGCAGCGAGCGCGTATCCATCCTTGACGCGGGCCTGAGCCTTGGATTGACTTGCCGACAAATGACCACAGATGAAAGCCGCAGCGCTGCGCCGCATGTGGAGCGTGAACGCGACCCACTTGGGATGATCAACGGCGAAGGGGTCATCACGGGCACTGTGGTGTCCGCTGCTGTCATCGCAGCCGCAGCGGGGCATCTGGAAGAGACGCGGATCGTACTCGCCATTCTCGGGACCGCGTTCATTTATTGGCTGGCGCACCTCCATGCTCGGACCCTCGGTGACTCCGTCAAACACCACACACATCCGATGGACGCACTGAAAGAGGCGCTGGCAGAGACGTGGCCTATCCTCGCCGCAGCTCTTTTGCCAGCCGTGATCCTGCTCGTTGCTCAACTCGTCGGTGCGGAGATCCGTAGAGCGGCCTGGATTGCCGTGATCGCCAGCACCGTGTTGTTGGCGATCTACAGCTTCTTTGCGGGCCGACGCGGCGGACTTGGACTCGGAGGCAGCCTGGTGAGCGGTGCCATCGGCGCAATGCTCGGAATCTTGGTCATTGGCCTGAAGGCCAGCCTGCACTGACGCTGATCGTGTCCGAGTCCGTGTGTCCGCAATGCGCGAGCTAGCCGGCACGAACCTCATCGAGAATCCGGCGTACGGCGGCAAGGGTGCGGTGGACATCCTCCTCTGTCGTCCGCCAGTTCGAAACCGAGATCCGGAGCACGGCCTGTCCGTGCCAGGTTGACGGCGTCATCCATGCGGTGCCGTCCTGCAGCAGCCGTGCGGCTACCTCACGCGTCACCTCGTCGGGCCCGAATGACACGCAAACCTGAGTGAACACCACGTCGTTCACGACACGTACCCCATCGATCTCCGACAATCCCGCCGCGAGCCGACGGGCATGTGCGCAGAACCGCTCAACCATCTCGGCCACTCCGCGACGACCGAGCGAACGCAGCGCCGTCCACACCGTAAAGCCCCGGGCACGGCGAGAGAACTCCGGAACCGTTGAGAACGGATCCGGCCGCTCGTCCTGGATCAGGTACGCGGCGTGCGCGCCCATTGCGGCATACATCGCCTCGGCGTTGGCCACGATGGCGATCCCGTTGTCGTAGGGCACATTGAGCGTCTTGTGGGCATCGGTGGCCCAGGAATCGGCCCGTTCCGCGCCGGCGATCAGTGCGCGGTAGTTGGGTGACGCGGCCGCCCATAACCCGAATGCGCCATCAACGTGCACCCAGGCCCCATATCGGTGTGCAAGATCAACAGCGTCGCCGATCGGATCGAACGCTCCACTGTGAACGTTGCCTGCCTGCAGGCACACGATCAAGGGGTTGCCGCTGGCCTGCGCAAGGGTGTCTGCCAGCGCGTCAAGCCTGATCCGACCTTGATCATCAGCCGGAACGGCGATGCTGCGTGTCTCGCCCAAACCAAGGAATCGCAATGCCACGTCGACGGTTTCGTGGCGTTCCTCGCCAACGACGACGGTGACCTCTGGCGCACCTTGCAACCCGTCGCGCTCGACATCCCAGCTCACCCGGCGTAATACCTCATGACGAGCCGCGGCGAGACAGGTGAAGTTGGCCATCATCGCGCCTGTAACGAAACCCACTGCTGAAGTGGGAGGCAGACCCAGTAGGTCGAGGAGCCACTCGCTAGCCACCCATTCAGCGCCGGCGGCAGCTGGCGAGGAGACCAGCAGGCCAGCGTTCTGATCCCAGGTCGAGGTCAACCAGTCAGCGGCCAGCGTGGCTGGCAGCACGCCGCCCATCACCCAACCAAAGAATCTCCCCGACGGAATGGCGAGGATTCCCGGCTCTGCGCCGGCAATCAATTCCTCAACGGCCTCCAGCGGCTCAACGCCTTCGTCGGGCAGCGGGCGCCGTAGGGCGGCTGCCACACCATCAACATCGGTACGTGCCGCCACCCTCCTATCAGGCAAACCGTCCAGAAAGGCAGTGGTCTCTTCGAGCACGCGTTCCAAGATTTTTCGCTCGTCAGTCATCGCTCCCTCTCTGACGGTCACCCGCCGGCGTCCTCGAGATCTCCCTCGACATCGAGGTAGATCTGCTGCAGCTGAGTGATCAACTCCGGATCCGGCTCTTCCCAGAGTCCGCGATCAACAGCCTCGCTGAGCTTCTCGATGATGCCGCGCAGCGCCCACGGGTTAGCGTGCTTCATGAAGTCCTGGTTGTCCTTGTCCAGCACGTAGTTCTCTGCCAGCTGGGCATACATCCAGTCCGTCACCACCCCGGCGGTCGCGTCAAAGCCGAAGAGATAGTCGACCGTCGCGGCTAACTCGAATGCCCCCTTGTAGCCGTGTCGCTGCATCGCTGCAATCCAGCGCGGGTTGATCACCCGAGCGCGAAACACCCGGGCCGTCTCCTCGGTCAATGATCGGGTCCGGACATTCTCCGGAGCGGTCGAGTCGCCGACATACGCCTTCGGTTCGGCACCGGTCAGAGCGCGTACCGTCGCCACCATTCCGCCGTGATATTGGAAGTAGTCATCGGAGTCAGCGATGTCATGCTCGCGGGTGTCAACGTTCTTGGCAGCCACCGCGATCCGCCGATAATTGGCTTCCATGTCTTCACGAGCTGGAATCCCGTCAAGATCCCGGCCGTATGCGAAACCGCCCCATGCCGAGTAGACCTCAGCTAGATCATGATCATTACGCCAGTTGCCAGCTTCGATCAGTGGCAACATCCCAGCCCCATAAGAGCCAGGTTTGGATCCGAAGATCCGGGTTGTGGCGCGGCGGTGGTCACCGTGAGCTGAAAGATCATTTCGAGTGTGCTGTCTGACGAAGTTCTGCTGGCTCGGCTCATCGCGATCTGCTACCAGGCGCACAGCGTCGTCGAGCATCGCGAGTACATGCGGGAAGGCATCACGGAAGAAGCCGGAGATGCGAACCGTTACGTCAATCCGCGGCCGGCCTAGCTCGGAGAGATCGATCGCCTCGAGCCCCACGACGCGGCGAGAGGCGTCGTCCCACATAGGCATCACCCCAAGCAGCGCGAGCACCTCGGCAATGTCGTCACCGCTGGTCCGCATCGCCGATGTCCCCCAGACAGACAGTCCCACCGACTGCGGATACTCACCTGTCTCATCCAGATGCCGCTGCAACAGGGAATCAGCCATCGCCTGGCCTGTCTGGTATGCCAGTCGCGAGGGGATCGCCTTGGGATCCACGGAGTAGAAGTTGCGGCCCGTCGGCAGCACGTTGATCAATCCACGCAGCGGCGAGCCGGATGGCCCGGCCGGCACATAGCCGCCGTCGAGGGCGTGCAAGATCGCGGTGATTTCGTCACTGGTGCGGGCGAGTCGCGGTACCACTTCCCGGCAGGCAAACCGCAAAGCAGTTGCAACATCCTCGTTGGGCGCTCTCAAGGTGCGCTCAACAATGTCGGAGACCGCGTTGGCAGACCATCCAGACGCCGCCAGCGCCGTAATAAGCTGCCGAGCCTCCGCCTCCATCGCATCCACCTCGGCAATCGCAGCGTCGTCTCGAAGCCCGA
>DASRJV010000135.1:0-2548 GCA_035649295.1 Propionibacteriaceae bacterium | reverse complement strand
CTTTTGAATCCGTCCTCCCCGAGGTGCGCGACTACGATCCCCCGCTGGCCCTGTTCTCCGGTGATGACGGCCTCGATGCGATCAAGGTCGTAGCTGCGGAGGCAGCGCGACTGCTGCGACCGGCCGGGCTGCTCTGCGTCGAGCACGCTGACGTCCAAGGCGAATCCGCTCAACAGGTCCTTGTCCGGCACGGCGCGTTCGCCGGCGTGCGCGATCATCTGGACCTCAATGGGCGACCGCGATTTGTCACCGCGGTCCGGCGCTGACAACGGTGCGAACGACGAGATCACTTAGTGGGAACGGATCGCGCGCCGCCGTGCTGAGGAGGAGCGAGGGGACACGCACGTCCCGGAGCGACGACGAAGTAGGCGGCCTCAAAAGCGCGATCCGCGCGGAGCGAGTGCAGCGAGCGGAGCAATCAAGCACCGCCAACTCTGGCAAGATTAACCGGTGACCACGACGGGCGTGCCCGGCGAACCTGACCCGAGGGAGGCGGCAGAGGCGGCTGTCGATCTCGGATACCGGCGTTACGACTGCACCGGCGACGATCCGGCGGATACCGCGGAAGCATGTGAGGCTGCGCGCCTGGCGATCAAGGATGGCGAGTGCATCGTGGTTCCGACCGACACGGTCTATGGAATCGGGGCGGACGCGTTCAGTGGTGAGGCGGTGCAGCGGCTGCTGGACGCCAAGCACCGCGGCCGCGACATGCCGCCGCCGGTGTTGATCGGTGAGACAGCGCTGATCCGGACACTTGCCATCGATGTGCCTGAATCAGCTCATCTCCTGGTCGACGAACACTGGCCTGGCGCGCTCACGGTGATCTGCCGGATACAGCCCAGCCTGCGAATGGATCTTGGTGACACCGAGGGCACCATCGCACTTCGGGTGCCCGACCACGAGTTGGCTCGCGACATCCTGCGGCGGACTGGTCCGATGGCGGTAAGCAGTGCCAACATCAGCGGTCAGCCTGCGGCCTTGACCTGTGATGAGGCAATTGAGCAGCTCGGCGATTCCGTGTCGGTGTACCTCGATGGTGGCCCACTCCGCGGTTCGGGTGGCGCGCCGTCGACAATCGTCGACTTCACCCAGCACGAGGACGGACAAGTACTACGACGCGGTGGGATCAGCGTGGAGACGTTGCGCGGGACCGTGCCGAATCTTCGCGATGTGAACGATAAAACCGAAGTTCTGGGAGATAGCCCTTCGACGAGCTCAGGGCCCATTGATGGGAGCTCGGGGCCCGCAGTCGGGGGGTCAGCGCCCATAGAGGAGGGCTCAGGCCCCAAGGATGACGGCTCAGCGTCCATAGCGGATGGTTCAGGGCGTACCGATGAGCCCGCTGCGGGAGGTTGAGTGCGCGAGTACCTCCTAGTCCTGTGCATCGCGGCAGCAGTCACCTATCTGCTGAGTGGGGTGTGCCGCCGTCTGGCCCTGCGGACCGGGGCGCTGGCCAGAGTGCGGGACCGGGACGTACACACGATCGAGATGCCCTACCTCGGTGGTGTGGCGATGCTGGCTGGAGTTGCGGCCGCGATCTTGATCTCGTGGCAACTGCCATTTCTGGGCAGGCTGGCGACCGTGCATCAGGACTCTCGGGCTGTGCTGGTTGCAGCGGCAGTGATCTGCCTGGTGGGGGTGCTCGACGATGTATTCGAGCTGCCACCGCTGACCAAGTTCGCCGGACAGGTTTTCGCGGCGGGAATCGCCGTTGCGCTGGGCGTCAAAATGCTGTGGATTCCGTTTCCCAACCAGATCGTCTCGCTAGACGGCACCACATCGGTTGCGATCACTGTGTTCTTCATCGTGCTCTGCTCGAATGCGGTGAACTTCGTTGACGGGCTGGACGGCCTGGCCACTGGGGTCGTCGGCATCGGTGCACTTGCCTTCTTCGCCTACTCCTACCTGCTCACCGTCACCGAGGGCCTCACCAGGGCGACCACCTCAAGCCTTGTCACGGTCGCAATCGCCGGCGCCTGCCTCGGCTTTCTGCCGCACAACTTCTTCCCAGCGCGGATGTTCATGGGTGACTCGGGCGCGATGTTGCTCGGCCTGCTGCTTGCGACGTCCGCGATCAGCCTTACTGGACAGATCGACATCTCCCAGCTTCAGGACGATCGCGGGGGACTGGTTCCCACGGTCCTTCCCCTAGTACTGCCGCTGGCGATCCTCGCTCTGCCGTTCCTCGATCTCACGCTGGCATTCATCCGCCGAACCTATGCCGGCAAGTGGTGGTTCCTGCCGGACAAACAACACTTGCACCATCGGCTTCTGGAACGCGGCCACAGCCAGCGTCGCGCCGTCATGCTGATGTACGTCTGGTCCGCGCTCGTCTCTTTCGGCGTGATCATCTTGGGTCTGGTTCAGACCGAACGCCAGTGGACCGTTGTCGCTGTCGTCGCCTTGTGCGCGCTGGTCTTGCTGGTGGTAACGCTGGGAAGGCCGGTTCGCGCCAAGCACCAAATCCGCCGCGGCGAGTCGCTGTAGGTCGGTTCTGCTCGCCGCGACACCTGCGGGGACACGCCGGATCGCGCCTCGCCGTGCTGAG
>DASRJV010000134.1:0-6367 GCA_035649295.1 Propionibacteriaceae bacterium | reverse complement strand
GCGCTCATCGGTAGGCACAGCACGGCCACGGCCGCCGCCAGTATGAGCGAGTTGCGCAACTTGACCATAATGTTCACTGCCTCAGATTGGGAGCACCACCCCGTGCTCGGTCACGATGTCGTGTCCCCCATTCGACCCCCGGTATCGGCAGCCGATGTCCTTGGACACCGAGCACCTCTCGAATCCGTCAGTACTGACAAATTTGTATACCATGCCGGACTTGCACCAAGGCTTACCCTCAGAAATCGCGTTTATGCGACGCAGCCAGACAAAATATCGAGACAACGTCGTGGTCCTCGGTGGGCTGGGGCGGTGCGCCGGCTCTCGCAGCGATTGGGCAACGTGGTTAGCCCTCGATCACTAGTACAAAGGTTTTCGACCTCACATCGGAGTGTGGGTCCAGCACGCGAAGTCGGTAACGACCCGGCTGCCCCAACTCGACAAAGGCGGTGAACTGGCCCGACTGGTCGGTCTTCGTGGGTACTGGGAAGGACAGCCACTTGCCTCCTTCCCAGCGCTGCACCTGCAAAAACCTATCTGGCCCACCGCGATATGTACCTTGAATTCGAGCGGGTTGGAAGGGCCTGGCAGAGTCGTCCAAATTTTCCAACTGAAAAGCCGTCCCCGCTCCACCGGTATCCGTCGATTTATTTGACGGCTCACTCGTCGGCTTGCTCACCGTCGCGGTTGCGGTCGCCGTAACGGTAGGGACGGACGGTGTAGTCACGCCGCCATCTCTACTTGCGGCGAACAACACTGCGCCGATAAGCAGCGCCGCCAGGACCGTGGCGGCCAGCGCTAGAGATCCAATGCGCCTTTTCTTCGCAGGAGTCTGAATCGGCTCAGGTCCAAGGACCTGCTGTTCCGGGAGTTGCGGACGTTGGTGCCTACCTCCGCTGAGTACCGCCGGGACTCCCGGCATCTTTACTGTGTCGTCATGCTGTGGGCCGGCAGGCGCGGTGTCGGCCTCCTCGATATCGGCAGCCGCCGGCTCAACCGCCGCGGTATCCGCCTCTTCCTCGACATCGGCAGCCGCCGGCTCAACCGCCGCGGTGTCACACACCTCAACGTCGGCAGCCGCCGGCTCAACCATCGCGGTGTCACCGACCTCAACATCGGCAGCCGCCGGCCCAATCAACCTCCGCAGTGTCGCCTCAACTTCGCTGGACTCCTGAATGTCGATCGAGTCAGTGATCTTGGTGCTCCACGGCAGGTCGAGAATCGTGTCGAGCCAGGTCCGGATGTCGCGGGACTCGGCACTCTGGGCACTGGTTCGTTCAAGCTTGCCGACTTCGCACAGCGCTGCCTCACGTACGTCATCGGGCAGCTGGGCCTCCTCGACTCGGGTTCGATAGTCCTGGGCGTCGTCGGGCTCGCCCTCGACGAGTTCCTTCCCGGTATCGGTAGCCGCCAGCTCAGCCTCTGCGATATCGCCCTCCTCCATATCGGCAGCCGCCGGCTCAATCAACCTCCGCAGTGTCGCTTCGCGTGACCCCTGAATGTCGATCGAGTCCGTGGTCGCCGGGCTCCACCGCAGGTCGAAAAGCGTTGGTATCCCCTCGTCAACAGGGGCAGGAGCGGGTGTCGACGCCGGGACTGCTGCCGTCAGGCTCGGCTCGTCGGCAGGGGCGGGTGACGCCGGCGAAGCCGCTGCCCCTGCTGAAACGAACGGGGCTGCGTTCGCGGGACTGCCACAAACGTCGCAGTAACTGTCAACGATTCTGCCGGTACACCCGGGCTGCGTACAGGCCGAAATGAGACCGTTGCTCGGTCTCGCGGAAGCTCCCGACCCCCGGCCGACCCCCGTTAGGCCAGCCTCAACGGCAGGAGCGGGTGACGCCACCGAAGCCGCTGATTCTGCCGGAAGCCACGGGGCTGCACCCGCTGGACTGCCGCAAACGTCGCAGTAACCGTCGACGATTCTGCCGGTACACCCCGGCTGCGTACAGGCCGTCATGAGACACCCCTTTCTCGTGCGTGCCAAAGAATTTGGCCATCGTAAGACGGCGCTGAAGTCTTACCCGACTGCCGTAGGTGCGCGGCAGTTGCCAGTGCTTGTGGGCCGCCAAGGTGCCGGAGAGCGGCGCAGAAACGTTGAGCGACAGCGGCACTGGGTCGTGACGACGAGGCGATCGAGCCATTCCGATTGACCTTCAATCACGCGCCGCCAGTTGTCATTGCACCCATCAGTGATTGACGTACCCCCGACCGCCGGCCTCTACACTTACCGCCAGGGGTGACCATTTCACGAGCCAAAGGTCACCTCCGCCGCTCTGCTGGACTGAGGCGTTCCAATCCTGGAGTCAGATCCTGAGCATCCAGACACTGGGTACGCTCCAGCAAAACCAGAGGCGCTCCCGCATGCTGTGCGGAGACTCTGTGTCGCGACCGCTGTTATGAGGGGATCAAGCTGATGTTCGGTTCAGCCAGCTGGAATCTGAGCCGATCAGTCAGAGCTTTGATCGCCGTCGGATTGGCGATTATCGGCGCCTTGCTGGTGTGGGCAGCCCTAGCAAGACCGTCTACTCCCGACGCAGCTCTGGCTCCGGCGCCGAATGATCAAAGCGCGCTGTCGACGTCTCCCAGCGCCCGCAAGCCCAGCCCAGAACGACCTACAGCAGGAGCGGATCAGACCAACCTTCATGATCAGACCAAGGGGTTGGTTCTGCCGGAATCTGAGCCAGTGGCCGTGTCAATTCCAAGGATTGGCGTGCAATCGAGGTTGGTTGAACTTGGGCTCAATGCCGATGGAGCGATGGAGGTGCCACAAGACCCTGCCGTCGCTGGCTGGTACTCTCCAGGGCCCGCACCGGGTGCACTCGGGCCGGCCGTCATCGCCGGGCACGTCACCTGGAATGGCGCTTACGCTGTCTTTCACCGCCTGGGCACCATGCGGCGCGGCGATCAAGTGACCGTCACCCGAAAGGATGGGAAAGCTGCCGTCTTCACTGTCACACGGGTGGCCCGATTCTCGAAGGCGCGGTTCCCGACCCGGGCGGTTTACGGCCAAATCGACCATGCCGGACTGCGACTGATCACCTGTGGTGGCACCTATGACTTTGCCAGGCACAGGTACCTGGACAACGTCGTTGTCTTCGCCAGACTTGAGGCGGTACGCGGGCCTCGTGGCTAATGAGCCCACAAGTCAGCCTTCAATCACCAGCCAGAAAGGGTTTTGACGTCGCGCTGGAGCCCGGGTCAGCAAGCGAAGCTGGTAACGACCCGGTGCCCAAATTCGACGTGGGCGCTGAACTGGCCCGAACGGTCGGTCTTCATGGGTACCGGGAACGCGATTCACGTGCCTGTTTCCCAGCACTGCGCCCGCGAACTCCAACCCAGCTGATGAAGGTAACCAAGGCTGGCCCAAGTGTTCAACCCGATCGAAATCAAGAAGAACGGTCCGGCCAGCAGGCCGGCAAACACTCCAGATGTCACAGCCAAGACGTACGCATAGTCCAGGGCGCTGTTCCTAACTCGACCAGACGGTAATGCACAATGTTATGTTGCCGCGCTCGGCGCTGATGATCGCTTCAGCCCGAGACGGCCTCGGGTGGTGACGGCGATAATCGCCGCGGCTAGCACGACAATCCCGCCCATGATCACCAACACCTCAAACTGCGGCAGAGCGACCGCGGCTACCAGGCCGGTAGGGTTCACGATGGCGTTGTGCATGGCGTGGAACAATCCGGCGATCAACACGCTGGAGCCGGCGCTGTTGTAGAGCCAGCCGGTGATGACTCGGCTGCCTAGATGCGGCAGCAAGAAGATGCCCAGCGCCAGCGCGGTGGTCGCCCATGATCGCGTTTCGACGTAAAAGCTCGGCACGTGGAACAGCCAGAAGAACACCGTGGTCAGCAGCGCGGCTCGGAGCGGACCATGACGATCTTGGAATCGGGCGAAGACGAATCCGGTCCATCCGATCTCCTCGGCGACATTGTTCAGCAAGATCATGATCGCCAGTGCCGGCACGAATGCGGTGAACAGCAGCAACCAATTCTGGGCGAGAGCGCGCAGCGGCCAGACCATAAAGGAAGGTGATGGCGATCAAGAAGATCAGCAGCGGAGCGAGCAGGCTGATCAGATACCAGCGCAGCGACACCCGCCACCGGAAGCTGCGCCGGGCGAGGTCCCACACGCCAGCCTTTCCGGTGACCAGGGCAGTAACGATGAAGGCCGGTGCAGCCGACCCGAGGACGTTCTCCAATATCCCGTGCGGTGTCGCTCCGCCCGGAAGAAGTCTGGGCTCGGTCAGCCCCTTGGGAACAAAGACGAGGGATGTGGTCGTCGCGTACACCAAAACCAAGAACGTGGCAATCGGGTGCCTGATGATCCACGATCTCAGCGGTGAGACATCCGAGGCCCCAACATCGGCGGCTGGCTCAGCCATGATCGGTACTCCCCTCGACAGCGGCCATCATGAGCCGGCAGCACCGGATCGTCCAAAGCCAGCCCCAGGCCGGTCACGATCGCCCGCGATCGGTCGACGACATCAGCTTCGTGAGGATGTTGGAAGCATGGTTGCGGACGGTTAGGACTAGCACAAGCACCACAGCAACATCAGCAGTGGTGCATCCGGCGAAATACGTGGCGGCCCCCGGTCATGACAATCCTCGCCAGCCGCAATGTCGGGCTACTGCACTACCTGGCAGGATCGCCGCCGCAGGATCGTCAGACGTTCTCCTCCCAGGAAGGCGACGTTTGAGCCCGGCTGACAGTGGTCAAGCCCTCAAGTCGATCCAGCGGATGGACTCCTGCCAGGTCCAACCACTATTGATAGGTGGTCTCGGGCGGCCCCACATCGCCATGGATGACGGCTCCGATGATGAGATTGGTCCCGGTGACGTCATGGTCATCCCACGAGCCCACCACGACGCCTGGACGGTCGGCAAAGCCGTGCATTTCTCCGATTTCTCGACGCGAGTCGCCTGGTCCACCAAGGCGTAGGCCGTCGCGCTGACCCATACGATCGAGCTATGCCAGTGTTGTGGTCCTGTCCGGATCCAAACTGTCCACCCACTGCAATCGCCCCGGAAAACGTGCCGGAGGCCGGCGAACAAGCCGGCGCTGGGGCGGAAGCCCGCTTCACGACTGATGAGGTTGCCATGCTTCTCAAGGTTCCGCTTGACACTATCCACCAATGGCACCAAGAAGGCACAGGACCTCCGGGTTATCAGACGCACAAGGAGAGCCATTACCGAAGGAGCGACGTCGTCCGGTGGTTGGCAGAGCAAGGGGTATTCCTGGCTACTTGCCAAAGCGATTGCGGTGGGACCTACAGGCTAGGTGGGTTCACGACGGTTGGGCTAGCGGAATCCTGAGCTTGTGGCTGCTCCATTCCATGGCTCGTGCCGTTGGCCACCATCTGTGCGCACTCTGGAGCTCCGTGGCCGATCCGCTTCCCGTTGTCGATGCCGAGAGCTAGGTCGCCGAAAGGCGTCACCTGGATCCTGATGACAAAGGCGTGGTAGCTAGTCGGGCCGTGCTTGCAAGGCCTCTTTGATGTCCTCTGGCGTCTCGTCTTCAGCTGCTGCAAGGGTTACCTGAACTGGATGCAGGTCTTGGAGCTCAGGGTTTTGAGCAAGCCGCATGAGCCTCGATACGTTCTGTTTGATCAGGAGATCGGTCAGTTGCCCCCGGCCGACTTCGTCTCGGCGCTCCTGCCGCACCATTTCGGCGTCGCGGCGAGCTTTGCGCCAGCCCGCAACTAGCCGTGGTAGCCAATCACCGATTCCCTCCGGGTTCCGCAAGAAGGTGCACAACAAATGGAGGGCGTAGATGATCACTCTCGTGCTCCCAGCGGCGGCGAGAGTGATTTCGAGACGAGAGTCGAGCTGTATGCGCTGGAAGGTCAGTTCGGGCGCTCTGAGGACGGTCAACTCACGTTCGGCCAAGTCACCGATCGTCTCCTCGATGGGGGGTGGCTCGCCTTGTGCTGGGTTGAGGGCGCGATGCCATTGCTGCCAGTCCGGATCTCGCGCAAAGTAGATAGTCGGCTCGTCGAGCAGCCGGAGAATCTTCGCCACCCGAGCCTCGGGATCCTCATCTTCGTGGGTGCATAAGGTTGCGAGAAGAAGGAGGTGGGGCCACGCTGCGTGAATAGCGGCGAAGTGCCAGCCCAGCATCCCAACCTCGTACACGGTTTCCGGGTAGACCGCATGCAGCGTAGGTTGTGCTTCTTCAGCCGTCATGCCCGTGTCACGGCTAACGCCGCGCGTCTTGGTTCAGTGGCTTTTCGATGCCAGCCTGGGCGGCCGCAACGTCGGCCTCGACATCGTTGAACGCCGCTTCGGCCAACTCGGCGTCCCGCTCTGCGGCTGCGACTGCGTCGAGGCTCGGCGGACCGCCGGCGGTCAGCTCACGGCTGCGC
>DASRJV010000133.1:0-8598 GCA_035649295.1 Propionibacteriaceae bacterium | reverse complement strand
TGAGACGAGCTGAATCTCCGCAGCGGACAAGTCGATGTTGCTCGGCAAGATGTCCAGACCAGGAACGTTGGTTTCGCCGATCACCTCGTCGATGGAGTGGTCCCGGCTCATCAGCAGGTTGTAGATGCTCAAGGACAGAGTGTGGGGATTGACGCCCAACCCGACCGAGAGCGACCCCTGAGGGTCGAAGTCAACCAGGAGGACCCGCCGGTCGTACTCTGCCAGCGCAGCACCGAGGTTGATGGTCGTGGTGGTCTTGCCTACGCCGCCCTTCTGATTACACATCGCAATGATGAGGGCGGGTCCATGCTCGGTCAGTGGCGGCGGCGTCGGTAGCTCGGGCCATGGCCGTCCCGTCGGGCCGATGAGCCGCTCGCGTTCGACCGGCTGCGCTACGCCGTTTGGTGGAGCAGGCACCACGTATTCCTGATCCACACCTGCCTGCTGGTCCGCTAACAGCGACTCCAGGTCGCTTGTGTCGAGATGGTGTTCATCGGTGAGGTCGGCCACTACGCTGTGCGAGGATGCCACAGCGTTGGGCCCAGCAAGATCGGGGGCCGATAGATTCGGCCGGGCCTCGCCGCCCCCGTGGAGTTCCTGCACTCCTGCCTCCTCCGAACAACTTTGTCGACACGACACTAATACGCGCGAGGGTGTGAAGTGAGGAAGACTTCCCGTAAGTGCTCGATGGTTACCAGTGTGTAGATCTGCGTCGTTGTGACCGACGCGTGGCCAAGCAGCTCCTGTACGACGCGCACGTCAGCTCCACCATCAAGCAGATGCGTCGCGTACGAGTGCCGCAACGTGTGCGGCGATACGTCGGTTGTGATGCCGGCCTTCTCGGCGACCGACCGCATTATTCCCCAGGCGCTCTGCCTCGACAGCCGGGCGCCCCGGGTGTTCATGAACAGAGCCGGATTGCCGCGACCACGTGCGGCGAGTACGGGCCGACCGCGCACCAGGTATGCATCCAGCGCTGCGCGGGCGTACGAGCCGACCGGGACGATGCGTTCCTTGTCTCCCTTGCCAATAATCCGCAGCCCGGGTACCCGCTCGCTCGCTCCCACCCGGACCAGCCGGTCGACGTCGTCCACGTCGAGTGCGACCGCCTCGGAGATCCGCATGCCTGTGCCGTAGAGCAACTCCAGCAGCGCCGCATCACGAAGGCCAACCTCGGTGTCGGTTGCCGGCACCGCGAGCATGGCCTGAACCTGCTCCAGGCTCAGAGCTTTCGGCAGCCGTCGAGGTGGCTTCGACGGCCGGATGCTCCGGGCGGGATCTTCAGCGGTAAGCCCCTCAGCACATGCGAATCGATGCAGGCTGCGTACGGCGATCACGGCTCGAGCCGCACTCGCGTTGGCCAGCGGTGCCTCCACCCAACCCGCACCGTCCGGTGCGGCTACGCCCTCACGCAATCGCGCCGCGTAGTCACCGACCATTGCGCTGGTTACCTGTGACGGGTCTGTGACGCCCAGCTCTGCCAGATAGTTGGCGTAGCGACGGAGGTCGCGACCATACGCCCCGACGGTGTTCCGTGACATGCCTCGCTCGACGGTCAGATGGTCCAGGTAGGTCTGGACGAGCCCCATCACCGTGGGAGCCTCAGCCGAGAACGTCGGCCAGCTCCTGATGCTCGAGCCCGTGCGCCTCCGCGACTGGGCCGTTGGTGATGGTGCCGTCATAGGTGTTCAGTCCCAGCGCCAGGGCGGGATCGGCCTGCAGCGCCTCACGCCAGCCGTTGTTGGCGAGGCTGAGCGCGTACGGCAGCGTGACATTAGTCAGCGCATAGGTCGAGGTGTTGGGCACTGCCCCCGGCATGTTGGCCACGCAGTAGAACACCGAGTTGTGCACTCGGTAGGTCGGCTCAGCGTGAGTGGTCGGCCGGCTGTCCTCGAAACAGCCGCCCTGGTCGATGGCGATGTCGACCAGAACGCTGCCGGTACGCATCCGGGATACCAGCGCGTTGCTGATCAAGGTCGGCGCCTTGGCCCCCGGGACCAGCACAGCGCCGATCACCAGATCGGCGTCCAGCACGGCGCGCTCGACCTCGTACGCGTTGGAGGCGATGGTCTGCAGATGACCCTGATAGATCCGGTCCACCTCCCGCAACTTGTCGATATTGCGGTCCAGCAACAACACCTCGGCCTGCATCCCGAGCGCGATTGCCGCGGCGTTCATGCCCGAGACACCAGCACCGATCACCACTACTTTGGCGGCATAGACGCCAGAGACACCGCCCATCAGGGTGCCGCGGCCTCCGCCCTGGCGCATCAGGTGATAGGCGCCCACCTGGGGGGCGAGCCGGCCGGCCACCTCACTCATCGGGGCCAGCAGCGGCAGTGTGCCGTTGCTGAGCTGCACCGTCTCGTATGCGATGCCGGTCACCTTCCTGTCCAGCAGGGCTCTGGTGCAATCGCGGCTGGCGGCCAGATGCAGGTAAGTGAACAGCACCTGCCCAGGCTGCATCCTGTCGTACTCGATCGGGATCGGCTCCTTTACCTTCAAGATCAGCTCAGCCTGCTGCCATACGTCCTCGTGGCTGGAGGCAATCTTGGCGCCCGCGGCGACGAACTCGTCGTCGGTGATGGATGAGCCGAGACCAGCGCCGGCTTCCACGACCACCTCGTGGCCGTACTTGGTCAACTCGTTGACCCCAGCCGGCGTAATGGCCACCCGATACTCATGGGTCTTGATCTCGCTGGGTACCCCGACTCTCATGGATCACTCCTCGACCTGGGCCGTCAACCTGATCATGCCACGCAGCACGCGCTCCCGGACCTAGCTCAAGGTCTTGATCGCCTCATGGGCGGGCCAAGCGGCAGCTGCGGGGCGGAGGCTTACGAAACCGTCCCGCTGCCGCGCGGTCCAGGCAGCGAGCACGCCTGAAACAGTGGTCGGATTGTGCAAGCGGCCAGCGAGAACTGCAACGACAAGGTCGTCCAAGGATGCCCAGACGACATCCATATGCGCCTCCTCACCCTCGCGAACGTAACCATCTGGACCGTCGACTGCCTCCAGATCCCGCGCGAGATAGATACGCAGTGACTCGCCAAGGATTCCTGGCGTAGTGAAGAGATCGACCAGCACGGCCCAGCTGCTGGCAGCCAGCCCTGCCTCCTCCGCCAGCTCACGCTGAACGGCCGGTAGATAGTCCTCGCCACCGACATCCAGAAGTCCCGCTGGCGGCTCGATCAGGCGGTGGCGCACCGGATGCCGATACTGCCGGACCAACGCCACCCGGTCATGATCATCGAGGGCGATCACTCCGACTGCTCCAGGGTGCTCGAGATACTCCCGGGTAATCAGGTTGCCATCCGGCATCCTCACCTGATCTTGCATATAGCGGGTGATGGCGCCCCGGGCCAGTACGGCCGACGACTCGACCGGCCAGGCGAGCGGCGCATCGACCAGCTCGTCCGGACTGAGAACGATCATCGATGATCGTTGTCCACTGGAAGTCGGGTGGCCAGCTTCCGGTCCAGGGCTGCCTCGACGAGACCGACGAAGAGCGGGTGCGGCCGGGTAGGCCGCGATTTGAGTTCTGGATGCGCCTGGGTGGCGACGAAGTAGGGATGGATCTCGCTGGGCAACTCGATGAACTCCACCAGCTTGGAGTCCGGTGACGTGCCACTGATCACCAGACCGGCATCCTCGAGGCGCGCCCGGTAGGCGTTGTTGACCTCGTACCGATGGCGATGCCGCTCCGCCACATGGGCCTGGCCGTAGCGCTTGGCGACAATCGAGCCAGGCAGCAGTTCGGCCGGGTAGGAGCCGAGCCGCATGGATCCGCCGAGGTCGCCACCGCCTTCCAGGATCGCGACTTGCTCGGCCATTGTCGCGATCACCGGGTGCGGTGTCTCGGGCGCGAACTCGCTGCTGTCGGCTCCGTCGAGAGCTGCCATATTGCGCGCGACCTCGATCACCATGCACTGCAGGCCCAGACAGAGTCCCAGGATCGGGACCTGGTTCTCGCGGGCGTAGCGGACGGCGCCGACCTTTCCCTCCACGCCGCGGATCCCGAACCCACCCGGTATGACGACGCCATCGACCTCACTCAGTACCCTGGCCGCGCCCTCCCGCGTCTGGCAGTCGTCCGAAGGCACCCAGCGGATCACCACCCTCGCATGATTCGCGAAGCCGCCAGCCCGCAGCGCTTCGCAGACCGAGAGGTAGGCATCGGGAAGATCCACGTACTTGCCGACCAGTGCGACCGTCACCTCCTCCTTCGGGTGATGCACGCGATCGAGCAAGTCGTTCCAGCGCGTCCAGTCCACGTCGCGGAATCGCAGATCGAGCCGGCGTACCACGTAGGCGTCCAGCCCTTCAGAGTGCAGCACTTTCGGGATGTCATAGATGCTTGGCGCATCGATCGCGGCCACCACGGCCGATTCGTCGACGTCACACATCAACGAGATCTTGCGTTTCACCGAGTCCGGGATCTCCCGGTCGGAGCGGCACACCACAGCGTCTGGCTGAATACCCACCTGGCGCAGCGCAGCTACCGAGTGTTGGGTCGGCTTTGTTTTCAGCTCGCCGCTGGGACCGATATAGGGCACCAGCGAGACGTGCAGGAAGAAGACATTCTCGCGGCCGACGTCGTGCCGCAGCTGACGTGCTGCCTCCAGGAACGGCAAGGATTCGATGTCGCCGACAGTGCCACCGATCTCGTGGATGACCACGTCGATGTCCGGCCCTCCCATCGCCATCATCGATTCCTTGATCTCGTTCGTGATGTGCGGGATGACCTGCACCGTGTCACCGAGGTAGTCGCCACGCCGTTCCTTGGCGATCACTGAGGAGTAGACCTTGCCGGTGGTGATGTTCGCCTCCCCCGACAGGTTGACGTTCAGGAAGCGCTCGTAGTGACCGACGTCGAGATCGGTCTCCGCCCCATCCTCGGTAACGAAGACCTCGCCATGCTGAAACGGGTTCATGGTGCCGGGATCGACGTTCAGATAAGGGTCGAGCTTTTGCATGGAGACACGGAGCCTACGGGCGACGAGAAGGTTGCCGAGGCTGGAAGCGGTGAGGCCTTTGCCGAGTGAGGAGGCGACGCCTCCGGTCACGAAGAGATGCTTGGTCAATGTGCCGCGATATCCCACGGGCCTCCAGCTTACGTCGTAGCGCACTATCGCACGGTGAACCCGCCGGAGTCGTTCCAGAAGCCCTTGTAGCGTCGATCCCGAGTGACGTCGTTGTACACCGCCATCAGGTCAGTCACGACATCGTCCTCGTCGGGCCAGCTGGCAGACTGACGCAATCCTGCCTCCCTCAGGCGGCGCCGCTGGTCCGGGTTGTCGGCAAGAGCGATTAGCTGCCGCGCGGCCTCCTCGATGTCTCCCGGCGGGACCAGCAGAGCTGCTGAATCGACCAGCTCCTCGATCCCACCCACCCGCGTGCTGATCAGCGGCACGCCGGCCAGCAACGCCTCCTGAGCGACCAGCGCGCGAGCTTCCCAGCTGGAGGTCAGCAGCGCCAGATCAGCCGCACCGAACAGCGAACCGATGTCATCGCTGCGTCCCAGCAACCGCACCTGCAGGAGCTCATCGGCGATGCGGCGCTGCAGCGTCTCCTCCTCCGGCCCATCGCCGACCAGGACAAACCGAAGATCAGGCCGGTGCCGTACGGCCGCTGCCATGTCGAGCACCATGCCCAGATTCTTCTGTGGAGCCAGCCGGCTGACCGTCAGGATGACCGTGTCGCGAGAGTCGGCACCGAGTTCCCGTCGCTGCGCGTCGCGGCTGATCCTTGCCGGCGGCAGCGGCGGTGCCGCAACCGGCAACAGCCGGGCGTTCCGGGCTCCGAGACGTCTGGCCTGAGCCACAAGATCACTGCTTGCCGCCAGCGTCAGATCGGCTCCCATGGCCACCGCTCGTTGCATCTGCCGCACTGCTGCCGGGGCGAGCCCCTCGCCAAGGACCGCGTTGTGCCAGGTGACAACAAGGGGCACGCTGAACATCCAGGCGATGGGAAGTCCTAGCCAACCTGCCTTCAGCCCGTGTGCGTGCACCAGATCCGCGCCAACGAATCGGCGCATGCTGGACAGCGGCCAGACGTCAAGACCAAGCTCTTTGAACCCCTGGACCTCGGCCGTGGTCTTCGGACAGAACACCCGTATCTGGTGGCCGCGCTGCTCCAGCCGTGGGGCGATGCTCGCTACGTGCCGCCCGATGCCCCCGGTACTGGCGGTCAACAGCTGAGCGATCTTCACGCCGAGCCCACCTCGGCTGACGGCGTTCGCCGTCGCAACGCCCACATCCGGGCCAGTAGCGCAGGTGCAAGAAGTCGCAGCATCGCTGTGAACACTAGGACACAGACCAATGCCACAGCACAGGCACCGAGCACCGCCACCACAATGCCGACCTCAGCCAGCAGCTGCGAGCCGGCCGCTCCAACGCCACCCGCCAGTACGGCAGCCGCCAGGCCGACCCACATCGGTCGTACCAACCCGACACCGGGCAACCCAGACCGCCGCAGCAGCAGCCATCCCGCAGCCGCGCCCACGATCATTCCGAGCGAGACACTGGCCGCCAGCGCCGGGACCAGCCATGCAGCGGGAACCACTTGGCGCAGCACGGCCACACAGATGATCACGGCCGCCCACGCGCTCGCGTTGGCTACGCCCGACGCCGTGCCCAAATGCTGGGCGAGCAACGTACGCGAGGACAGGCCGAGCAGGGTGAACCCGACAACGGCCGGTGCGAACGCAACAATCGGCCAGGCCAGCGCGTCCGTACGCCCGGACCCGGGGCCGAGTACAAACACCCGCGCCACGGGGACAGCGGTCGCCACCAGCAGCGCTGCGCCCAGCCAGGCCATCAGGACCGTGGCGGGGCCAGTTTCGGACAGCACCTGGCCGACGTCGGATCGGCCCTTCTCCGCAGCATCGGCCAGCCGCGGGAAGCTCAATTGCAGCAGCGGGGCGGCCAGTACGGCGTATGGAAGCAGGTAGATGGCGTTTGCCCACGTGAACCTGGTCAAGGCGCCTTGATCATCGGTCTGCTGCGCTGACCAGTTGATCAACAACACGCTGAGCTGTTGCAAGATCAAGCCGGCAATGCCGGCCGCGGCGATTGTGATGATCACCGATCGATCACCCTCGGCAAACCGCAGCCGGGGGCGGAGCCGCAACCCCACCGTGCCAAGAGGCACCAACGTACAGACCGCCAAAGCGAACACGCCCAATGTCGTGCCCCAGCCCAGCGCGGCAAGCGCCTGGCCGGTCAGCTCGACTGGGTTGTCGTTGGCTGAGGGAGCCGCGAGCGCCGCATAGCCGAGATAGGCGATGATCACGACCACGCTCGATAGCAGCGGGGCCGCGGCCGCCGCCAGGAACCGGTGATGGGCCTGCAGCACGCCTGCGCTGACCACCGCCAGGCCGTACAACCACACCTGCGGCGCGAACATGACGACAAGTGAAGCCAGGGTGTCGGCGCTCCCCGCGCAATCGGCCTTGGCAAACACGGAGGCGAACGCCCTTGCGCCCACCAGCACTGCGAGCCCGGCCGGCGTCAACACCAGCAAGGTCCAGGTGATCAGTGCCGATGTGGTGCGTGATGCGTGTTCCCCGCGGCCCGCGCCGACATGCCGAGCGACAACCGGAACCACGACGCCGGCGAGGACGCCGCCGGCCACGATCTCGAACAGCACATTCGGCAGGCTGTTGGCTGCGTTGTAGGTGTCGCCGAGACAGGTGTCGCCGACGGTCTTGGAGAAGACCAGCGACCGGCCGAAGCCGACGAGCCGCGATGCGAGTGTGAGACCTGCGACACCCGCGGCAACTGAAGCGAGCCCGGCTCTCACGCTGGCTGGGTGGTCGAGGCGGACGTTACGGGAACCGGGCGCCAGAGCTGATCAAGCTCGCGCAGCAGCGGCGTGCGCTCGATGACGGCAGTGAAGCTCACCCGCTCGCTGATCAGGTTGAGCGCTGCGATTACGACAAATGCGAGCAGCCGGAATCGCCGCGGTAAGGCCTGGGTGGCAGCTGTACCGACTGCGGCACCGAGCGCGTTGGCGCCGCAGTCGCCGAGCATGGATTTGGCCGCCAGATCGGTCGGCAGGCTGCCCGCCGCGGCGCCGACGGCCGGCGCTGCGCCGAAGCCCACCAGACCCGAGCCGAGCAGGACGGTCGCTTTCGCCGCTCGGCCTGGCCGTAGGTCGAGCAGATTGATGAAGTTAGCTGTTGCCGCGATGAGGCCTGTGTCGAGCACGCCGTCCAGCGCACGGCACATCGGTTTTGGACAGCCGGGCCGCGAGCGTTGGACCAAGGCCGCGGCCGCGGCCGCGCTGAGACCAACTCCAAGGATCTTGATCGTTCCGCTGGTCAGCTCACCAGAACGCAGCGCCCGCAGGTGACCGCGAAAACCCTTGGCTTGGGCGGCTCCATAGAGGTCGTCGTACGCGCCCACCACTCCGGATCCGACACTGGCGACAACCACTGGAAGGGTTCGCTGACCGGAACTGTCGAGCAATCGATCGACACCCGTACCGGCGAGCAGCGCCACAATCGCAATCGGCCCCTCTGCGAGCGTGACGCTCGCCCCGGCGTGATTTGCCCGCATCCAACGCGACTTCGGCTTAGTGCTCCGAGGCTCCTGG
>DASRJV010000132.1:0-4464 GCA_035649295.1 Propionibacteriaceae bacterium | reverse complement strand
CCCGCCTACCACCCTGTGGAGGTGAAGTGGCACAGGATTATCGCGCGATCGCGCCCGGCAGACGACGACCTCGAAGGGCCGCGGGTGCTGCGCTACTCGACCTTGACCGACCCCAGACCTGAAGCAGCGTTGGGAATCTCGGGGTACGAGCTACGGATCGGTAGCCGTGCAGCCGACTTTGTGCAGTTGGCTCACTATCACCGAATGCTCGAAGCCTGCGGGTTCGGCGCGGAGCAGGCGCTCGCCGCCGTCATCGGGACTGATGATCTCTTCGAAGCACCAGCGTTGGCCTGGACCGATCTCGGTGAGCCGCAGGTGCGAACCTTCTCCCGCAGCAGCCCGGAGGGTTGGCGGCTACGCAGCTTCCTCGAGCGCTATGACTACGAGCAGTCATTCCGGATCAAGATCGCCGCCGTTGCGCTGCAGCAAACCGGTCGGCCCGAGCACGATCCCGATCTGCTGGTGCGGCCCATCGTCAACAGGGAATGCCCGCGCTGCCAGTGGTGGGAGCACTGTCTACCCCAGCTCGACCCCGACGATGTCAGCCTGCGCATCGACAAGGGTCCCCTTGACATGCGCGAGATTGCCACTCTGCGGCGCCACGGCATCGCGACCATCACCGAGCTTGCGGCCGCCGACCTTGATCAGCTGCTGGTGTGGTACTTGCCTGAGGTTACCCACCGCGAGGGTGCCGAAGGCCGGATCAGAGTGGCTGCA
Organism: Propionibacteriaceae bacterium; assembly: GCA_035649295.1. GTDB lineage: Bacteria > Actinomycetota > Actinomycetes > Propionibacteriales > Propionibacteriaceae > Microlunatus. The sequence goes on along the minus strand of DASRJV010000132.1, from coordinate 3,747 downwards.
CGTCGCGCCCGAATGCTGCTCGAAGGCAGCTCATTCGATCGGGAGACCACCGGTCCGATAGAGGTGCCGCGAGCGGATATCGACATCGATCTGGATATCGAGAGCTCGGCGGATGGCCGGATCTATCTGTGGGGATTCCTGGTCCAGCAGGCGGATGACGAGACCGCGGTCTATCACGAGTTCAGTCGATTTGATGATCTTGACGACCGGAGCGAGGCCGCTCTCGCCGCTGATGCGTTCACCTGGCTGCGCAGTGTCGTCGACTCCACGCCTTCGGTGGTCGTGTTCCACTACAGCGGATACGAGGTTGCCAAGATCAGTGAGCTTGCCGGACGTGCCGATGACGAATTGCTTACCTGGGCTGCCGGTTATGCGGAGGAACATTTCGTCGACCTGCTGGAGATCGTCAAGGCGCATTACTTCGGCGTTAGCGGGCTCGGGCTCAAGCTGATGGCACGACATGTGGGTTTCAGCTGGCGCGACAACGATCCGGGAGGGCTGAACTCGCAGCTCTGGTTCGCGGAAGCAGTGCACGGGGAGACGGCTGAAGTGCGCTCGCGGGCGCGACGCCGGGTGCTGGAGTACAACGAGGATGATGTGATCGCAACCAGCCAGGTCAGAGCGTGGCTGCGAGCGCAGTGATCTGGCGATCAAGCGTGCGGCGGTGAGCCCGATCGATGATGGCCTCGACAAGCTCCAGTCCAGCGGGAGGCTTTGACAGCGCCGCTGCCAAGTCGTCGGCGGTCTGAACACGCCGGTAGACGATCCCCGCGGCCGCGGACAGATCCTCGAACCGCAGTCCTACCGGTGTACCGAAGAGTCGCTCGAACGCGCCCATGTGCGCTGGTTCACCCTGCTCCAAAGTGGCGAAGATGCTGCCACCGTCATCGTTGGCTACCACGAGCCTGAGATCCGGCCGCGGCTCTTCCGGTCCGATCACCAGGCCGGTTGCATCATGCAGCGCAGTCAGATCACCTACTAGCGCATGGGCTGGGCGCTCCAGAGCAAGCGCAATGCCGGCGGCGGTCGAGACACTCCCGTCAATCCCGGAAAGCCCGCGATTGGCGTACACCGATGGAGCCGAGGAGTTGATGGGGGCGAGGTCGAGATCACGGATCGGGCTCGAGGAACCTGCGAACAGGACGTCGTGAGCACCGAGCGAGGCCCAGACTGCCGCAGCCAACGCCGGGCCGGTGTGGTACGGCTGCGCCACCAGCAGCGCGTCGAGGCGCTCACGTAGCACGTTGTCCGCCGCCCGCCAGGCTTCGAACCAGCCTCGATCCCCTGGCTCGGGCAATCTCACTGCATCCGTCACCAGGGAGGCGGTGCGTCCAGGATCGATCCAGTCCGCGTACGCGGAAACCACCACGAGCTCGATGTCGTCTCGAGAGAGCAGCCGTGTGACCGGCCGCGACAGGGTCGGCCGGCCAAACACCACGACCCGCTCGATTCCGTCCGCGAGTGCCGAGGACAGCAGCAGCCGATAGGTGGACAGGGCTGCCTCACCTCGGCGCGCATTACTCGACGGCTCCGCGAACAGGGGAACGGCGGCCTTGGCGGCGAGGTCAGCGATGGTGCCACCCACTTCGGGCCGGCAGTCGCCGGCGACGATGACTGTCTGAGTGCCGTCGGAGAGCGTCTTCGGTTCGGCCGGCGCATCCGACGAAGTGATCACCAGCTCAGGGGCGGGCGGCGGCCAGGCGAATTCGCCCGGCATCAGTGGTTCGCTGAACTCGACATTCAGCTGCGCCGGGCCGGGCAGGCGGGTCCTGGACCCGGTGGCCGCCGTGATGACCCGGGCCAACTCGAAACGCCAGGTCCGATGATCAAGAATCTCGTCTGACAGCGCCGCGAATCCGCGTACATGGCGGCCGAAGAGCTGATCTTGGTCAGTGCTCTGGTTGGCTCCGGTGTTGATCACTGAGCGCGGCCGGCTGGCAGTGATCACGATCAGCGGCACGTGGGCATGCCAGGCCTCGAGCACCGCCGGATGCAGGTTGGCCGTTGCGGTGCCCGATGTCGTCAGCACCGCAACCGGCGCACCGTAGCCCTTGGCAAGCCCGAGGCCCAGAAAGCCGGCAGTACGCTCATCAACCCGGACGTGCAGCCGCAGCAGCCCAATGCGGTCGGCCTCGAAGCATTCGTACGCGAGCGGCGCACTCCGTGCCCCAGGAGCAAGCACAACATCACGTACGCCGCGGCTGATCAGCTCCTCGATGATCACCCGCGCGCACGCGGTGGCGTTACCCATCGGCCAGCCTCCGAGTCTGCACGAGACGAGCCTGCCAGAACCGCTGTACCTGGTCATCGGGCTGGTGCCTGTCCAGCGCCTCCTGGTCAACGGTCAGATCGCCCAGCTTGATCACACCGTCAACCGCGATCAGCGGCTCGGTGGCCAGATCATCAGCGAGCAACGCGACCGTGTTGAGCCCGCAGGCATACGGCAGTTCTGGCAACGCGGCCGCCAACGCGAGCCCGGCCCTGATCCCAATCGAGGTCTCCAGCGCACTCGAGACCACCACTGGCAGGCCAATCTGCTCGGCAATCTGCAGGCAGGCTCGTACTCCACCGAGCGGCTGCACTTTGAGAACGGCAATGTCCGCTGCTTGCCGCTTCGCCACCTCGTAGGGATCTTGAACACGGCGAATGGACTCGTCGGCGGCGATCGGCACGCTCAGTCCTGATCGCGCCAGGCGCCGGCGTAGCTCGGCAAGCTCGTCGACGCTGGCGCACGGCTGCTCCACGTATTCAAGATCGAAGCGATTCAGCTCGCGTATGGCGTGCAGCGCATCATCGAGACTCCAGCCTCCGTTGGCGTCCACCCTGACCTTTCCGCTCGGGCCGAGTGCATCGCGTACGGCTTCCACCCGGGCAGCATCCTCGGTCAGCGTCTGTCCTCGCTCTGCCACCTTGATCTTGGCGGTACGGCAGCCAGCGCCGCGAGCGATGTGATACGCCTGCTCCGGATCTACGGCCGGGATGGTGCTATTGACCGGGATCTCGGACCGCAGCGGTGCCGGCCAACCATGCTCGGCGGCTTCCTGGGCCGCACGCAGCCACGGCACCAGTTGAGCTCCCTGGTAGTCGAGGAAGGGACTCCACTCCGCCCAGCCGGCGGCGCCGCGCCACACCATGCCCTGGCGTTCGTCAAGGCCGCGAAATCGGGTGTGCAGGCCGAGTGTGTAACAGCGAGGCTCGTCCAGCACGGTCCAAGTCTGGCCCAATCCTGTCCTGTGGTTAGCCTGGTCGCCGTGAGCACGGCCGGCCAAGGATCAGCACAGGTTCGAACGGTTGAGCCGTCGGAAGTCGCCGCGACCCTGGCCGCATCGATGCATGGCGGGCCGCCCATCGCGCCGCTGCCGACCGACCCGATCGAGAGGACTCGCGCGATCACGATGCTCCAGCCCGATCACCCCGTGATCGAGGCGGATGCGGCGGTCGTGATTGCCACATCGGGTTCGACCGGAGCGCCCAAAGGCGTCGTCATCTCCCGTACTGCGCTTCGCGCCTCGGTCAAAGCAACGCATAGCCGGCTGGGTGGGGCGGGTGACTGGGCGCTGCCGCTGCCACCCTGCTACATCGCGGGCCTGATGGTGCTCGCTCGAGCGTGCATTGCCGGTACTCGCGCCGTGCCTGTGCGGTCCGACCTGAGCGACCTGCCTGAGGTGGCTGGCACGCTGTCGGAGCGGCGCTACATTTCGCTCGTGCCGGCGCAGGTCGACCGGGCTTTGCAGCGGGGTGAGGTGA
>DASRJV010000131.1:0-6861 GCA_035649295.1 Propionibacteriaceae bacterium | reverse complement strand
ACCCTGGCGCGAGGTCCGACCGGCCGCGCCCGGCACGGTCACGTGAACGTCGGGTGTGTTGGGGATGATTCCGCCCCAGATCCGAGCAGCGGTCGCATGGCTGATGAAGGTGCCCGGTGGCGAGATTCCGAGCGCCGCCTTCGCTCGCAGCCTTGTGGTGAGCGGCACGGTGGATGAGACATAGCAGTCGTACGAAGACCTTGTGGAAGCGACTGCTCAGCAACGTCTTGAGTCCAATTCCCGCCGCTCGAGCCTGCGCGCGGCTAAACGGTTGCTCGGGATCGAATGCGCGAGCCTCGCCGCGTTCTGTGATAGCCATGCGGGTGATGCTGAATGAACTGCGACCCGGAACGCTACAAGAATCAGTCTGAGCTGTGGATAGCTGTGGATAACGGTTCGCCGATCAACATCTGGTCGTTTGAACAGTTGTGCTGCGAAACGCCCCCGATAGCCCGGCTTCCCGGGCGCTTTGTGACGGCTGTGCTGCGAAACGACCCATCGAGCGGGCGAGCCAGATGCTACTTCTTGCCCTGCATTTTGACGGCTTCGATTGACGCCGCGGCTGCCTCGGGATCCAGGTAACGGCCGCCGATCTCGATCGGCTTCAGGTCGTCGTCCAGCTCGTACACGAGCGGGATGCCGGTGGGGATGTTGAGGGCCACCACGGCTTCATCGGTCATGTTGTCCAGATGCTTGACGATTGCGCGCAGAGAGTTGCCGTGTGCCGCGATCAACGTCACCTTCTCCGCCAACAGATCAGGCACGATCTCGTCATACCAGTACGGGAGCGCGCGAATCAGCACGTCCTTGAGACACTCGGTACTCGGCCGAGCCTCGCTTGGCAGACCGGCATATTTCGGGTCGTCGAAGTTCGCGTACTGGTCGTTGTTGTCAATCGGCGGGGGCGGTACGTCGTACGAGCGGCGCCACAGCATGAACTGCTCTTCCCCGAACTCCGCCAGCGTCGCAGCCTTGTCCTTGCCCTGCAGCGCACCGTAATGGCGCTCATTCAACCTCCAGGAACGCTTCGTCTCGATCCACATCCGATCGGCGAGGTCCAGTGAAATCTGCGCAGTTCGGATTGCCCTCCGGAGCACGGAGGTATGCACCACATCAGGCAGCAGATTGCTTTCGACGAGCAACTCACCACCGCGGCTGGCCTCGACCTCACCCTTGGCGTTCAGATCGACATCGACCCAGCCGGTGAACAGGTTCTTGGCGTTCCACTCACTCTCGCCGTGCCGCAAGAGGATCAAAGTACCTGTCATGACACACGCTCCCGCGTCGATTTCATGGCAGCGAGCCTAGTGGCCAACCACCCCTGCCCGCCTCCTCCAGATCAGCTTTTCGGACGCTCGCCCGGGTCCAGATGGGTGAAGGCTGCCAGGTTCGCCGTCGACTCCCCCCGCGAGCGCCGCCAGGTCCACTCCTGCCGTATGCTCTCGGCGAAACCCAGTTCCAAGATCACATTGAAGCTGTCATCGGCCGCCTCGGCAACTGCCCCCAACAGCCGGTCGACCTCGACCCGGGTGACCAGCTCGACCGGCACACTGGCCGTGAGATAGATGTCCCCCAGCGCGTCCAATGCAAAGCAGATGCCGTGCAGCTTGAGATTGCGTTCCAGCAGCCAGCGGTAGACGCCGGCATGGTTCTCATCGGGCTTCCGGGCGACAAAGGCCCGCACGTTCATGCCGTGCTTGCCCACCTGGAGAGCACACTCGGTGATCAGCTTGCGGGTCCCCGGCAATCGGACGGAGAACAATCCCGGCGCCGACTCCGCCCAGTCGAGGTCAAGCTCGGAGAGTTCGGCGCGTATCTCACCGATCGCGGTTTCGCGGACGATGCTCACGTCTGCTGCACGAACCAGCGCACCTGGTAGCCGGCCAGGGTTAGCGGTCTATCGGTAAGCGGAGTTTCGTCCGTAAGCGCATCCCAGGCCCAGTTGCCAAGCGGGATCACCCAGCGCGGCAGCTTCTGAGACTCCGTCGTCATGTTGTAGACGCCGATCATTGTCTGGGTCTGGTAGCGGCGCTGGAACACCAAAACTGCTGGGTTCACCGGATCGAAGATCTCACTCTCGACCGATGCGTCAAGACTCGGCAGCGATGATCGCACCGCGATGAGGTGCCGTAGGTCGTGCCAAATGCGATGCTCCACCGTGCCCTCGATGTGCCGATTGTCGGCCAAATCCCACGGCATCGGTGGCCGATGAACCCAACGGTTGTCGTCGGCATGGTCGAGATCTTCGATGAAGTCGTAGTAGTTCCGCAGCGCGAGCTCGTCGCCCATGTAGATCAGCGGCAAGCCGCCGAACCCCAAAATCAGGCTGTATGTCAGCAGATAACGACGTATCGCGAGGTCCAGGTGAATCTCGTCACCGCTGTTGAGCGCCGACTCGATGCCGGCCAGCGATGCCGTGGTTCCGCTGATCCTGCGGTCGCCGGTTGCGAGATTCTCCTGGAACACCAGGCCGCAGGCATCGCTCATCGGGTAGACACCCGCGTAGTAGTCAGCAAGGAAGTGCCGGTGCTCGTAACCGTTCAGCCCGACCGAGGCCGCGTCGCCATCGTCGATCGCCCATCCGATGTCGTCGTGGCAGCGCACATAAGTGCCCCACACCGTGGTCGGCGGCTTGGCCGGGAACCGGTTCATGGCCGCGCAGAACAACCGGGTGTCCTTGGCGGCTAGCGCCGACCAGATCTGCACCATCAAGGAGTTCTGGTACGCCATGTCGCTGACCTTGCCGGCGTGCTTACCGACCCCTAAGTACGGCGCAAGCTCCGAAGGGCCGACGATCGCCTCCGCCTTGAAGATCAACGCCGGCGCCGCGATCCGTGCCACGGTACGCAACGCCTGGGTGATGGCGTGCACCTCAGGCTGGTTCTGGCAGTTGGTGCCCATCCGCTTGTAGATGAAAGCAATCGCGTCGAGGCGCAGGCACTCCACACCCAGATTGGCCAGCCACAAGATCAAATCGGCGAACTCGTAGAAGACGTCGGGATTGTGCCAATTGAGATCCCATTGCCAGGTATTGAAGGTGGTCCAGACCCATGAAGCCGACTCATCGTCATAGCTGAAGTTTCCTGGCGCGAAGTCGGGAAAGACCTCAGGCAAAGTCCGCTCGTACGCGTCCGGCAGCTCCCGGTCGGCGAACATGTGGAAGTACCGCCGGTAGAACTGGTCGCCGGCCCGGGCGTTGATCGCCCACTGATGCTCGGCCGCCACATGGTTCAAGACGAGATCGAGAGTCAGTGAGATCCCGCGGGACCGCAGCACCGTGGCCAGGTCCCGCAGATCATCAATGCTGCCGAGCTCGGAGCGGACGGCGCGATAGTCCATGATCGCGTAGCCGCCATCGTTCTGACCTGGCCGCGGTTTGAGCAGCGGCATCAGATGCAGATAGGTCACTCCAAGCTCGGCGAGATAGTCGACCCGGTCGGCGATCCCTTTCAGGTCTCCCGCGAAAAGGTCGGTGTAGGTGGCGTAGCCGAGCATCCGCGGATGCTGAAACCACTGCGGATCGGCATGCCGCCGCAGGTCCAGCAGTCGTAGATCGGCCGGCCGCTGCTGGAAGTTCTGTGCTGCGATCTCCACCACCCGGTATGCCATCTCCGGCGCATGGTCCGGATACGCCCCTGTCAGTCCGGTCAGCAAGTCCGGCCAGTAGCGCTGCAGCCGGGTGGCGAAGACAACTTGATCATGAGGCGGCTCGCCTTCGAGCAGCGGCGCCACGTCCGGAATAGTCATCGCTCGCAGGGTATTGGAGCAATGCTCAGCTTGTCAGCAATCCGGGAGTACGCGTCACCAAATGTGCCCCGAGCCTGTCGAGGGCACGGCGGTGCTTCGACAGTCCTGCGTCTACTCGAGCCGACTACCCGGGTCTCCGTGAGATCAGATCCGCGTCGGTCTCGGAGGCGGCGCGGACCTCCTTGCGCCCGACCTTGATCTGTTTCCGGAACTCGTCCATGAAGACCTCACGGAGCTCCTCATTGTCGACGACGGTCCCCGCGGTACCCAGCTTGCCCTTGACGACTCGTTGGCAGAGGGTCAGCCAGGCTTGGCCCATCGCGTAGGTGAAGGTCGACGCAACTCCCGCCCCGATGACACCACCCACGACCGTTCCGGCACCCGGGATCAGCTTGATCAGGCTGGTGAAGGTCGCCCGTCCGAGCTGTGTTGCCGCCGTAGTCGAAGCGATCGCCATCAATGCTGCGCGATCGAACTTGATCTTGTAGATCTGGGCGAGCCGGGCCATCATGCCGAGTTGGATCGGCACCAGCAAGGCGGCAGATGAGAACGGGATCGGCGTGGCGGCAGCGGCGGCGGCACTGGCAACGGCAGCGGTTATGTACTTGTTCGCTTCCTGCGCTTTCCGCGCATGATCGATTTCCTGCGCCGCGATGAGCGCTCCATGGACACCCTCGGGCGCAACGCGAAAGGTGGCATCGAGAAGCTCTTTGAGCCCATAGGCTGGCTGGCTCGCGAACTCGTCAGCCTTGGCATAGGTCATGAACGGACGCCCTGCGACGATCGGCAGCTGTTTGGCCATGATCTGCTCGGCCAGCAGCACGGCGTCGGGATGGAAGTAGCCGCCACGCATGGGCACCTGGGTCAATACCACGATCACCGGCAAGCCCATGTCATCGAGGCGACGGATGAAGTCGGCTTCAGCCTCCTCGAAGCGCCGGTCCATGCCGCGGAGGCAATACCAGGCGACGTGGATCTGCTCTGACAGCGGCAGTTGCCGCATTTGGGTCATAGCCTTGTCGAGCTCGGACAGGATCTGCTTGTTGTCCTTGCCCACTTCCAGACCCTGGGTGTCGACAATGCCGAGGTGGCCGATCTTGTCGAGATACAGATGACTGCCACGAGTCACGGGCTCGCCGATACCGGTACGCGCGACTTCCTCGCCGAAGATCGCGTTGATCAGGGTGGACTTGCCGACGCCCGTCTTCCCGAAGATTGCGAGGTTGAACCGTCCAATGGCCGCGTTCTGCTTCTCGAATTCGGTGCGGAACGAGTCTCGAAACCAGTCTTTGCTGCCCGCCATACGGCAAGGGTACGGGGAACAAAAGGCTCGATGTTCCAACGGACGCCATGACAGCACCCAGTGGACTGTGCAGGGTCCGGCCAATACGGCCCTCCCGAACTCGAGCCGGGAACGTTGCCAACGCCACGGTTGCAGACCAAATTGTTGCAGAAGACGAGCGCGGAAATTGACTGCTCAATTTGGGGGAATATCGTGCTCGGCAAGTCGGCTACCCATTGCAGCAGCGCCTGAAATTTCGGTTACTTACATCAGGCATGAGTTTGATTTGCCAAAGCACCATCCCTCTGATCTGGCGTACCGGTCTAAAGCAGAGCAAAATTTCTGCTGTGGGGGCAGATGTTGCATGCGGGGGTGATCACCAGCAGGCGGCTGAGCTGCTAACTCAAGGTATTGCCAGCTCTGACCTCGGCCATTACACCCAAGCAATCGCACTGCTGGACAAGGCAATGACCGCGCTGCATACGGCCATGCCGGGCAATGGCGCAGACCTCCAGTTTTCGGACTGCTCGATCGAGCACGACCGGCTCTCGGCGCGAATTCTGTTGAGCCTGAGCTATCCCACACATGAGCTGGGCCAAAGAGCAAGAAGTATCCGTCTCCTGGTCTACGCCGAACAGCTGGCCAATCGGCGATCGCTCGGGCAGCTGACCGTCGTCACGCGAGCTCAGCACGGGCTGCTGCTGCTCCAGGAGGGCCGGGTCGTGGATGCCATCGGCCAGTTGGACGGAGCAGTACAGCTGATCGATGATGCCGAGCCGGAAGACAAATGCAAGATCTTGATCAGTCGTGGCGAGGCTCACAATCAGCTGGGCCACATTCAGTCGGCCATCGAAGATTTCAGTCACGCCGTTGATCTCTCTCGCCGCCACGGTCTCGCCGAACTGGAGTTTGCCGCTCGCCACAACCTGGGCTATATGCACTATCTGGCCGGCAATTTGCCGCGCTCACTTGAATTGATGCCAACGGTCGAGCAGGCGGCTTCGGATCACTACAAAGGTGTCGTGGGCATCGACCGATCCCGAGTTCTGCTCAGCGCAGGTCTTGTCGCCGATGCCGATCGGACGCTACTGGAAGCGTCGGCAGCTCTTGAACGAACCGAAATGCTGCCGCTGCTGGCAGAGGCAGAGTTAGCTCGCGCTGAAGTCGCGTTGCTCGCGGGCAATTACGTATTGGCTCAAGAGGTGAGCCGTACTGCGGTATCCCGACTGCGGCAGCGCAGCAATGCACGGGCGACCGCTCTCGGTGAGCTGGTGGTGCTGCGTGCCGACGCGGAGGCCGGCAATCGGGCTGACAAGTTGGTACCGACAGCCGACCGGCTCGCGGCCACCCTCGGCCGGTTAGGCATGCGCGACCAGGCAAAACTCGCACGTTTGATTGCCATCGAGTATTCCGGGCCCAGCCGGCGAGGCAGGCCTCGACCACTGCCAACCATTTCCGCTGGACAATCACTCGATCTCCGACTGTATGGGCGCCTGGTCCGAACCAAGCTGGCTTTCGCCCGCGGCAACCGAAGGGCCGGGCAACGGCAGGCGCGGGCCGGAATGGCCGAATTGATGAAGCACCAGGCACAATTCGGCAGTCTGGACCTGCAGACCTCGAGCGCTGCACATGGAGTGAGCCTTGCGGCGCTGGCGGTCACTGAGGAGATCGCAGCCGACCGACCGGTGGCTGTCCTGGCCTGGCTGGAGCGAGCGCGAGCCATCTCCAGTCGGATAACGCCGGTACGACCGCCTGAAGACGAGATCACTGCAGACCTGTTGACTCAGCTTCGCTGGGTGATGAGCCAACTGGAGCCTGAGGAGGCGGACAGC
>DASRJV010000130.1:0-2610 GCA_035649295.1 Propionibacteriaceae bacterium | reverse complement strand
ATCAACTGACCATTTGGCCTGACCTCCACACCCCAGGCGTATGTCGAGGTGCTGCCTGCACGCGCGGCGTACTCCCACTCAGCCTCGCTCGACAGACGACGACCCGCCCAGGTCGCGTACGCCTCGGCGTCCGGATAGGCGATCTGAACCACAGGGTGGTTGCCCTTCTCATCGATGCTCGATTCGGGACCGAGCGGGTGCCGCCAGTCGGCCCCGACCGACCACTGCCACCACTGGCGCCAGTTGCTCAAGTCGACCGGTCCGGGGGTTGGCGTGAACACCAGGGCGCCGGGCTCAAGCTCGGTTGGTGTGAGGTCCGGGAATAGCGCCTGATCGAGTGATCGCTCGGCCACCGTCGCGTACCCGGTGTCGGAAACGAACTCGGAGAACTGCCGATTGGTGACGGGGTGCCGCTCGATCGCGAAGGGCTCGACATGCTCGTCATGGACCGGCCCCTCGTCGGGATAGAACTGCTGCGAGCCCATGCGGAACACTCCTCCGGGCAGCTCGACCAGATCCGAGAGTGTCCCCACAAGCACGACGCTAGCTAGCCGCGTGGCCGGTTGGCTGTCGGGGGTGGGCTAGCACAAAGATCACCCCGGAGGAGTGATGCCTGTCCGGCCGATCGAGAGCACTCTGCCTGTATCCGGCCATCGAGTCGCGATGCACATGTGGAGGCGCGGCATGTCCCTAAGCAGCTCCAGAGCGGAGAATCCGTGGGCGATCGGCATTACAGTTTTCGCGGCCGCGATCTTGTTGATGGCGGGAGGAGCCCAATTCTTCCTCGGTCTGGCTGGCGTGATCAACGACGAGGTGTTCGCAAAACTCGGCGGCTATATTTTCCGCTTCGACGCCACGGTATGGGGATGGATTCACATGATCCTCGGAGTGTTCTTCATCCTCATTGCTTGGTTCGTGCTCAGAGGGGCTGCCTGGGCAATCTGGACGGCCATCGGGCTTGCCGTGGTAAATGGTGTTTTGAACTTCATGTGGCTGCCGTCGCAGCCGTTCTGGGGCATCGTTCTCATTGCCATCGACGTGCTCGTTATCTGGGCGCTGGCGACCACCGGTCAAGCGGCAGCCGCACGGTCATGACTCGTGGCGCTGAGCGCTATGAGATCCGCGTACGCGGTGAGGTTCCTGATGCACTCGTTGCTGCATTGTCAGCTCTGAATCTCAACATCGAACAAACAGCTAATGGCGCCATCCTGATAGGTGTCTTCCGTGACCAGGCAGAGCTTCATGGTGCGCTGCAGGCCATGCAAGATTTTGGCGTTGAACTGGTCGAAGTGCGCCAAAGATCAAGCTGGACGAGCGATAACGACCCTCCTAACATGAGGACTGGCGCGTCTTCGGGGGATTGACGAGCCGACTATCGCCGGCACGTAGTCGGGAAAGCCCCACGGCGATGGCCTTCCAACGGAAGGACGGCGATCTCTCAAAGCGGCGTGATCACTCGTCGAAGGCTTCTTCAGTTGGGTGGAAGCGCTTCGCGGCCGATCACGCTTGTCTCCGCTCCCGCCGGCTATGGCAAGACAACACTGCTGCGGCAATGGGTTGCAGACATCGCGCCAGTAGTCCGTCTCGACCCGGCGGAGATTACTGATTACTGGCAACTGTGGCAGCAGGTCAGTCGCGCGCTCAGCCTCCCGGCCGTGACGCTGATCCTCGACGATCTGCACCTTCTTGAGCGGGACCGCAGCATGGGCCCGCTCAGGGATGCACTGCGCCAGGCCAGCGGCACCCGTCGCCTCGTCATCGCAACCCGAAGTGATCCGATCCTCGCGCTGCACGAGGCGCGGCTGGCCGGCAATGTGGTGGAGCTCCGAGCTGAGGATTTGGCATTCGATGAGGACGAGACACGGCTGTTCTTGGCGGCGAACCACGTTGCCGTCAGTGCAGAGCAGGCACGCGCACTGTGGGTGCATACCGAGGGATGGCCAGCCGGACTAAGGCTGTCGACAACGCCACTGTCCCAGGCGGCCCATTCCGAAGAAGCCTTCTCGACGCTGCTGCACGGTGATACCGCGGTCGGCAGCTATCTGATGGGACAGGCTCTCAGCTACACCGACGACGATCTTCGGGACTTCCTGCTCAAGACCTCTGTCAGCGAGTTTCTTGACGCTGAACTGGCTGAGCAGCTCACCGGCCGTTCGGACAGTGCGCTGCTGCTGGAGCGGGCGTACAGCCGACCCGGCTTTCTCCATCGGCACCCGGAACAACGCTGGCCCTATCGCTATCACCCGATGTTCCGCGCCCTGCTGCTTGCCGAGCTGATGCGATCTGCGCCAAATGACGTGCGGCGGCTGTCCGCTCTGACGGCCGAATGGTTCTCCCGAGAGGGCGAGCACGTTCGTGCGGTACCGGCGGCGGTGCAGGGTCAAGCGTGGGATGTCCTCGCCGAGTCGGTGCTGGTCGGCTCATGCCTGGCATTGGCGACCGGGGACTGGGGATGGGTCGGCACTGCCATAGCCCGGCTACCTGCAGCGCATCGAGGCGCCAATCTCAGCGTCCGGCTGGCATCGGCCTTGATCAAATTGGGAACAGGCGCCCGTACGGAGGCGATCGCTGCCGCGTCGGCGATCCTGAACGACGCGCCGCGTGCCAGTA
>DASRJV010000129.1:0-4196 GCA_035649295.1 Propionibacteriaceae bacterium | reverse complement strand
TCGGTGCTGTTCTGCCCGATGGGGCTACGGTCGCATCGGCCACGCTCAACGGCTCGCCGGTCAAGCCCAAGCTGGTGAAGACGACGCGAGGGCTCGAAGCCGTCGTTTCTGCCAAGCAGGGGCAGCGTACGGCCACCCTGGTGATCAACGTCACCAGCTGATTTAGGCGTGCCGCTCGCAGCGTGTTTGATTGCTCGCTGCCGCTCGCTGCGGTTTCGCGCCTGAAAGCCGCCTTGTTTGTCGTCTCTCGCGGACGGAAGAGCGTGTCCGCTCGTTCCTCCTCACTACGGCGGCGCGCGAAACCGGCCAGCGCTGTGAATCCGACGTCGGCGGCGCGCGATTGCCGACGCTCGCTGCTTGGTCAGGCAACCACAGCGCCGCGCAGGATCACGTGCCGAGGCGCGCCTAAAACGCCGAGATCGAGGCGCGGATCGGTGTCGAAGACCACCAGATCGGCGGGCGCTCCGTCACTGAGCCGGGACGGCCGGCCGAGCCAGGCGCGAGCGCGCCAGGAACCCGCCCCCAACGCGTACTCCGGCGAACTGAACCCACCCAGCGCCGCAATCTCCTTGCCCACGAGTCCGTGTGGCAGGAAGCCGCCGGCGTCAGTGCCGGCATAGATGGGGACGCCCGCATCCAGGGCTTTCGCGAACCGCTCCATGCGGCCGGCGTACAGAGCCCTCATGTGACTGGCGTACACGGGGTACTTGTCCTCCCCGGATCGGGCATACATCTCGAAGTTGTCAAGCTGGATCATCGTCGGAACCAGCGCAACCTGATGCTCGGCCATCAAGACGATCGTGGCGTCGTCCATTCCGGTGCCGTGTTCGATGCCGTCGATCCCGACCGCAACCAGCTCGCTGACTGCCTGCTCACCGAAGACGTGGGCGGTCACGCGGCAGCCGAGCTGATGCGCCCGGGTGATGGCGGCCTCCGCCACATCGGTCGGCCAGAGCGGCGTGAGATCGCCGATGTCTCTGTCGATCCAGTCGCCGACCAGCTTCACCCAGCCGTCGCCGCGGGCGGCCTGGCGCTCGACTTCAGCGACCAGCTCATCGGGCTCGACTTCCTCGCCGTAGTTGCGGAGGTAGCGCTTGGGCCGAGCGATGTGGCGTCCAGCGCGGATGATCTTGGGAAGATCGGCGCGTTGGTCCACCCACCGGGTGTCGGCCGGGCTGCCCGCGTCGCGCAGCAGCAACGCCCCAGCGTCACGGTCGGCGAGCGCCTGCTGCTCCGCTCGTTCGTCGGAGACCGCACCCTGCCTCTCCAACCCGACGTGGCAGTGCGCGTCAACGAGTCCTGGCATCAGCCAGACCCCGGCGGCAATGGTCTGCGCGTCAGCGACCGGCTCAGTCCGGATCATGCCGTCGACTACCCAGAGGTCGCGGTAGTCGCCCTCAGGCAGCACTACACCGGCCAGGTGCAGGCGGTCGTGCCCTTCGACAGGCTCAGGGCGCATGACGCTCTACTTGCCGAAGCGGCTGCGCAGGTCAGGTGGGAGCTGGAAGTCGGACATCGCCTTCTCGAGCGCGGCCTGGTCCAATTCTCCCCCGCCGAATGCTGCTGCCGGATCGACGGGCGCGGCCGGTTGTTGAGCAGCATTGCGCTTGGCCGGATTGCCCGAGACGCCACGGCCACCCTTCTTCTTCGAGCGAGCCGGTTGCCGTCTCGGACCAGGAAGCCCAGCGATCGCCGGCATCCCAGGCATGGTGCCGGTTGCCAGCGAAGTCATCATCTTGCGGGCCTCGAAGAAGCGATTGATGAGGCCGTTGACCTCTGAAACTTCCACCCCGGCTCCCTTGGCAATCCGCGCGCGCCGAGAGCCATCGATGATCTTGGGGTTGTCCCGCTCGGCCGGAGTCATGGAATGGATAATCGCCTCGATGTGATCAACGTCACGTTCGTCGATGCCGGCGATCCGGTCCTTGAGCTCGCCCATGCCAGGCAACATTCCGAAGACCTTCGACAGCGGTCCCATCTTGCGAACCATCTGCATCTGCTGCAGGAAGTCCGCCAGCCCGAACTCTCCGCCTTGTCCAGCCAGCTTGGCGGCGGCCTTGGCCGACTGCTCGGCGTCAAAGGTCTTCTCGGCTTGCTCGATCAAGGTGAGCATGTCGCCCATGCCCAAGATCCGGCTAGCCATCCGGTCGGGATGGAAGACATCGAAGTCGGCCAGAGCCTCACCGTTGGAGGCGAACATGATCGGCTTGCCGGTGACCCTGGCGATCGAGAGGGCAGCACCACCGCGGGCGTCGCCATCCAGCTTGGTGAGCGCCACACCGTCGAAACCCACGCCATCGGAGAAGGCATTGGCGGTGTTGACGGCGTCTTGGCCGATCATGGCATCCACGACGAAGAGCACCTCGTCCGGATGCACGGCATCGCGGATGTCGACGGCCTGCTTCATCATCTCGGCGTCGATACCCAACCGGCCGGCGGTGTCGATGATCACCACGTCATAGAGTCGTCGCTCTGCCTCGGTGATCGAGGACCTGGCCACCGCAACCGGATCACCGCTCTGCTGATCGATGTCGCTCCGCGACGAGGCGTTTCCGGGCTCTGGTGCGTAGACGTGAACGCCGGCTCGCTGACCGACGACCTGCAACTGGTTGACTGCGTTGGGTCGCTGCAAATCGGCTGCTACGAGCAGTGGCGAGTGGCCTTGCTCCTTAAGCCACAGCCCGAGCTTTGCGGCCAGCGTCGTCTTGCCGGAACCCTGCAGGCCGGCGAGCATGATCACCGTCGGTGGCCGCTTGGCAAAACGCAGCAGTCTGGTTTCACCGCCGAGGATACCGATCAGCTCTTCATTGACGATCTTGATCACTTGCTGGGCAGGATTCAGCGCACCGGAGAGTTCGGTGCCGCGGGCTCGCTCCTTGATCGCGGCAATGAAGTCCTTGACTACCGACAGATTGACGTCGGCCTCGAGCAGCGCGACTCGGATCTCGCGCGCGGTCGCGTCAATGTCGGCCTCGGATAGCCGGCCCTTACCGCGCAGGTTCTTGAAAGTCGCCGCAAGGCGGTCTTGCAGGGTGTCGAACACGAGCGTCCTTACGTCGGGAGTTGGACTGACTCAGCCTACTAACCTGCCATGCTCTCTCGGACCCTCAAGCGCCTGGGCCGCTGCTTACGCTTGGCGGGTGGCTGAGGAATTGAGGTTGCTGCAGGTGCCCTACGAGCACCTCGATGTTGCAACGCTGGAAGCGGAAGCCCAGCGGTTCTATGTCCAGATTTACGGAGGGCCTGATGACACTCCGTACGCAACAGCCGACTTCAGTCCTCCTCATGGAGCGTTCTTCGTCGGTTACCTGAACGGTGATGCCGTGGCTATGGGCGGTTGGCGCTTTCGGACTCCTGGAGTGCCTCGGGTGGCACAGCGGCCAGCCGAGATCAGGCGCATGTTCGTACGCGAATGCGTACGAGGACGCGGGTTTGGCCGGCTGGTCTTGGCCGCTCTGGAGGCGAGCGCAGCAGCGGCGGGCGCCGACTGGCTGTTGCTGGAGACTGGCCAACCACAGGTCGCGGCGGTCGGTCTCTACCGATCAAGCGGTTACATCGATGTCGAGCGATTTGGCCACTACGCGAAGTCAGAGACGGCACTGAACCTGGGCCGGCCCCTGCCGTGACAGAGAGGTCGGTAGAGCCTTGGCACACGGCTGTGACGGTGCTTCCAGAGCACTCCCTGAATTTGCATCACGACTGTGCTCCACAGGGCCGAGACGCCTATCCGTGGACGCACTGGTGATGCGAAATCAGGGTGCTGCGTGGCCGAATGAGAGCTCAGCGCAGGCTCCTCACACGACCTGGAATGACCGCTTGGCCAAGCCCATCTGAAAGTCGTCGATGACGACTGTTGGTGGCACTGACGGATCGGTCGCGGCACCGAAGGTGACGAAGATCGGGGTGTAGTGCTCGACCGTTGGGTGGGCGTACGGCATCCCCGGCGCGTGCCGGAAGTCGGCCAGCACATCGATCCGCCCCGCTGCAAGGGCCTCTGCCGCCCAGGCGTCAAAGTCGCGGGACCAGCCGGGGATCACGTTGTGCTCCCAACTGTCCCGGCCGAGGAAAGGCAGGCCGTGGGTCATGTAGCCGGATCCGATGATCAGGACTCCCTCGCCACGGAGTGGCTGGAGCTGCTGGCCGATCCGAAACAGCCGGTCCGGGTTGTGGGTTGGCATGCTGAGTTGCAGCACCGG
>DASRJV010000128.1:0-7278 GCA_035649295.1 Propionibacteriaceae bacterium | reverse complement strand
CAGCCGTTCCGGGTCGACATCGCGGATATACCAGAGGCAGGTCAGTAGCAGCCCGCGTTTGGTAGTGGAGATCATCTCTTGGAGATTGGCTGTACCGCCACCGTCCATGATCAGGTTGTCTGCCGGGGGTGTCGGCTGGCTGCCGGTACGCCCAGCATGAGCGCGGTTACGGATCAGCTCGCAGAGCACGCCGTCCTGAATCCATGTCGTCGCATTGATCGGCAAGCCAACGTCGAACGCCCAGGAAGTGTCGTCGGCGGACGAGGTGAAGTCGACAAACGGAATCGTCTCCAGACCTGGATATTGCGGATCCGACAGCAGAGTGATCGGCAGTTCGGCCAGTCGCTGCCCGACCTTGGTCGTGCCGTTCCCGCCGGCGAACACGTTGCGACCCTCTTCGGCGTCGCGGGCATTGGCTGTCCAGTACGCGTAGATCATCAAGTCCGCAATCGCACCGGGCGGCAGCAGCGTCTCGTAGCGCCCGGGAGGCAGATTCAGCTTCCTCCTCGCCCAGTTCAACCGGGTGGTCAGTTCGTCGATCGCCTCGGCAACATCAACATCGGAGAAGTCCCGGGTCGTCCTGCCCAGCCATGCTGAGGATTGGAAATCGGCGGTCTTGGCATTGAGCTCCAGCTTGCCGGTTCGCTGTACGCCGCGCCGCCGCAGACCGGTGCTGCTGCCTAGGTAGGTCGTCGCGACACCATGCTCTGCGAAGCCGAACAGCAACTGCTGCGCAGCATGTGCGCCCTCGAAGGCGACGCCAAGCCCCTTCGACAGCTCACCGAGGACGTCGATGCTTGTGGTCTCCGGCGCCTCATCCCAGAGATCATGATGGGCGTAGTTCTCGACCATCGGCGCGGCATCCTCAGCCGGCCTTCCAGTGCGCGCCAGATGCTCAGCGGCCGCAACAACTTCACCAACATCCTCGGCTCCAGCGATCTGCTGGATAACCGTGCCCGCCGCCGTGCCGCCCGCCACTTCGGCAGTGGCAGTCACAGCAAGCCTTCTGCTGCGCATCTCGCCGTTCGTGGTCAAGGCATTGTTGGCCCAGCGCACGTTGGCCTCGGCGTGCTCGGTCACCCAGGCAACGCATGGCAGGGTCGTGATTTCGAGTGCTTGCTCGACAAGGTCCTGCGGGCGGCTGGCGCTCACGACTGACCACCTTCGGCTTGAGTGTTCAGCACGTTGACTTTGCGGAACAACGCTGAGGGACAGCCATGCGACACGGGGGCGATCTGGCCAGGTTGCCCCTTGCCACAGTTGAAGGCGCCACCCAGGACATAGGTGTCCTGGTTCCCGACAGCCTCCATTGATCGCCAGAAGTCTGTTGTCGTTGCCTGATAGGCGACATCCTTCAGCTGCCCGGCCAACCTGCCCTTGTCGATCTTGTAGAACTGCTGCCCGGTGAACTGGAAGTTGTAGCGCTGCATGTCGATCGACCAGGATTTGTCGCCGACGATGTAGATGCCCTTGTCGACGCCGGAGATCAGCTCGCTGGTGCTGGGCCCATCGGGTGCCGGCTGCAGCGAGACGTTGGGCATCCGCTGCATCGCTATATGTCCCGGGGAATCCCCGTACGCGCACCCGTTCGAGCGCTCGAAACCCTTCTCTGCCGCCATCTGACGGTTTAGCTGATATCCGACAAGAGTGCCGCCGGAGATGATGTCGAACCGCTGCTGGGCAACTCCCTCGTCGTCGAAGCCGATGGTTGCCAGGCCATGGTCGACCAGCCGATCTCCAGTCACGTTCATCACCTCGCTGCCGTACTGCAACCTGCCGAGCTGATCAAAGGTTGCGAACGAGGTGCCGGCGTACGCAGCCTCGTAACCCAGCGCCCGATCCAGCTCCGTCGCATGCCCGATCGACTCATGGATGGTGAGAAACAAATTGCTGGGATGGATCACCAGGTCGTACGGGCCTGCCTCAACCGACGGAGCGGCAACGTGCGCCGCAAGCAACTCCGGGATCTCGGCCACTTCGGCGTCGAAGTCCCAGCCGGTGCCCGTCAGGTACTCCCAACCCCTGCCGGTCGGTGGAGCAGTGGTCCGCATCGTCGCGAAACCGCCCTCGCCGACGTTGACTGCGGTCAGTTGCGCCTGGAGTCGAACTCGCTGTTGGGTGGTGCTGGTACCGGAAAGATTCGCGAAGTACTTGTTCTCATGGACGTAGCCGAGCATCGCAGTGGCGTGCGTGACACCCGGCGCTGCAAGCAGCGCCTCGTTGAGCGCGAGAACTCGATCAGTCTTCGTGGCTTCGTCAACATCGAACGGATCCAGCTCGTATGCCGACACCCAGGTGGCGTCGGCGTAGACGCCTTCATCGGCCAATTCGACCGACGCCGGTGTCAATGGACGGGATACCTTCGCTGTCGCCACCGCTCGCTCGGCCAGATGGGCCGCAGAGTCGGTTGACAGCGTGATGTCTGATGCGAACCCCCAGACCCCGTTGTGCACGACACGAACCGACAAGCCGAGCACTTGACCATCAGCAGTGGTTTCCAGCGCATGATCACGAAAGCTGCGATAGGCCTGACGGATCCGCTCCACGCGAACCTCCGCATGGCTGCACCCGAGCTCCTTGGCCTTGGTAAGGGCGGCGTCACTGAGCTCACCTAAGGGCAGCGCAAGGAACCGGTCGTCGAGCTTGGGCATGGTCGTCAGCGTAACGGTCCGACCGTGTGTCTGCCCGATCTAGAGTGTTCGTCGTGACGGTCGCAGTTCGTGTCATCCCGTGCCTGGACGTGCACGCCGGCCGGGTCGTGAAGGGCGTCAATTTCGTCGCTCTGCGGGACGCGGGTGATCCGGTGGAGCTGGGCGCGTTCTATGACGCTGAGGGAGCTGACGAGCTGACCTTCCTCGACATTTCCGCGTCGGCCGAAGGCAGGGAAACGACGCTGGACGTGGTACGCCGAACCGCCGAGACGGTGTTCATCCCCCTCACGGTGGGCGGCGGTGTCAGCTCAGTTGCCGATGTCGACGTCTTGCTGCGCGCTGGCGCTGACAAGGTGGCGATCAACACCGGGGCAATCCGACGACCTGAGGTGATCGGGGAGATCACTCGGCGATTCGGCAACCAGGTACTCGTCCTCTCCGTCGATGCCCGCCGCGCGGACTGGGCGCCGTCGGGCTACGAGGTGACCACTCACGGCGGTAGAACCGCGGCCGGCCTGGACGCCATCGAATGGGCCCGCCGCGGAGTTGATCAAGGAGTGGGGGAGATCCTGCTGAATTCCATGGATGCCGATGGCACCACCGGCGGCTTCGATCTCGAAATGATCAGAGCGGTACGCGCCGTGGTGGAAGTGCCGCTGATCGCGTCCGGCGGTGCAGGTCGGGTCGGCGACTTTCCGCCGGCGATCGCGGCAGGTGCCGATGCTGTGTTGGCCGCGACAGTTTTTCACTTCGGCACCTTGCGGATTGCCGAGGTCAAGGCGGCGATCGAGGCCGCAGGATTTCCTGTACGGCATGCGGCACTCGCTCCAACAGCGAGACACTGAGCCGGTGCCCACAACGAGAAGGCTTGCCTGGCTGCCGTACGCCAGCGCCGAAGAAGCCGAGCGGCGACTCGGCGGACTGCCTGACGGTATTGAGGTCGACGTCTATCGTGCCGACGGTGATAGCTGGCCGGATTCGATCGCTGATGTCGAGTTCTATGTGCTGCCCTATCTCAAGGGCGAGGAGGTCCTTGACCGGGTCGAGGAGATGAAGCGTCTGAAGGTGATACAGACCTTGACCGCTGGCGTGGAGAACTTCTTGCCGCACGTGCCTGAAGGCGTGATCTTGTGCAATGCAGCCGGTGTGCATGACACCAGCACCTCCGAATTGGCTGTCGCACTGGCGCTGGCCAGCGGCCGCCATCTTGATCACTATGCGCGCAACCAGCTCAGCGGGAGCTGGGATTGGCGGCTCGGCATCTCGCTTGCCGACCAGCGCGTGTTGATCATCGGATACGGCAACATCGGTGCTGCGATCGAGCGCAGATTGGCTGGCTTCGAGGTTGCTTCGGTGACGCGGGTGGCGCGCCGGCCGCGTACGGAGCCGGTGCCGGTGCATCGGATCGAGGACCTGCCACAGCTGCTTCCGAACGCCGACGTGGTGTTCCTGGTGGCACCGCACACCCCGCAGACCGAGGGGATGATCGGCAGTCAGGAGCTCGCAGCGCTGCCGGATGGAGCCGTGCTGGTCAACGTCGCCCGGGGCAAGCTTGTCGACACGGAAGCGCTGCTTGCTGAGACCTCGACCGGCAGGATCCGAGCAGCTCTCGATGTCACCGATCCGGAGCCGCTGCCCCCTGAGCACCCGCTGTGGCGCACGCCTGGGGTGCTGATCTCACCGCATGTCGGCGGGCCGAGCAGCGCCTTCTTTCCGCGCGCCGACCGGCTCATCGCGGCTCAACTAGGTCGTTTCGCCGCTGGCAAGGAACTAGAGAACAGGATCGTATGACTCCCTTCGAGACGCCGGTAACTCACGACATCGATCCCAACTGCATCTTCTGCAAGATCATCTCCGGCGAACTTCCATCCCGGCGGATCTATGAGGACGATCGGGCTGTGGCCTTCCTCGACATCGGTGCATGGCATCGCGGGCACGCATTGGTGGCGCCAAAACGGCACGTGCCCGACATCCTCACGGGGACGAACGCACTACCTGAGATCGCCCCAGCTGTCGATGCCGTGGCGAGGTTGCTGATGCATCGACTTGATGCTGATGGAATCAACCTGTTGTCCTCGGCCGGCGAAGCGGCTGGTCAAGAGGTCTTCCACCTTCACGTACACGTGGTGCCGCGCTACGCCGATGAGCCTGGTTTGGGCAGGCTGGTCAACCCAGGTGGTGCCTCGGATGATGAGTTGGACTCGGTCTATCGCCAGATCCAAGCGGGTGCGTGACCCTGCAGACCCGTTCCGCTCCAGCAACATCATTGCCGGTCAGCCGGCGGCTGGCTCGCGGGGCAGTGGAGTTCCTGCCCCCGTTTGCGGTGGCGTTATTGATCTTGCCGTTCGTTATCGAACGCGGCCAGCTTTTTCCCTGGCATCCGTCGACGATCGACCTCCAGGTCTATGTGTACGCGGTCAGGGACATGCTGGCAGGCAAGGACATCTTGGCCACTACGACGCCAGGCTGGGGGCTCTACTTCATCTATCCGCCGATTGCGGCGATTCTGATGACGCCGCTGGCCTTCGGACCCTATTGGTTCTGGCAGGTGGTCTGGACAGGCGGCCTGGTCTGGGCCCAGCAGTCAGTGCTGAAACGCTGCGGCGCACCCCGGGGCTGGAAGCTCGGGCTCATCGGCATCGCGGTGGTGCTCGCTGTCGAGCCGATTCGTACCACATTGGGATACGGCCAGGTGAACACCATATTGATGGCGCTGGTGATTGCGGACCTGCTGCCCGATCGGCCTGGGGAGCGGAGGCGGATCCCGCAGGGCATCCTGACCGGCCTGGCGGCAGCGATCAAACTGACACCAGCCCTCTTCGTGATCTTCATGTTCTTGATCGGCAAGCGCCGGGCCGCCATCACCGCGATCATCAGCTTTGCCCTCTTCACCGCGATCGGCGCGATCTTTTTGTTCCGTGAGACGGTGGTGTTCTTCGGCGGGCTGTCCGGTGGCGACACCCGCACCGCCTCACCGCTGTATGCCGGCAACCAATCGCTGCTTGGCGTCTTCTTCCGGCTCGGTGACTCCTCCCGCATTACGACCCTGCTGGGCCTTGCCGTCGCCGCGGTCTTGGCCGTGCTGGGTTGCCTTGTCGCCGCCCACTGGTGGCGGGTCGGTGAAAAGGTGTTCGCGGTCGCGATTGTCGGACTCACCACATGCCTGGCCTCGCCGCTGTCGTGGACACACCATTACGTCTGGATCCTGCCGCTGGCGATGGCAGTGCTGTCTCCAGGTGTGCCTCGTTGGGCCAGATACCTGGGTGGCTTCTGGGTGATCTGGGTGTGCGCCTGTCTGCCACTGGCCCTACTGCCGTACGGCCAGGGCCAGGAGCGGCAGTACGACTTCCTGCAGCAGGTGGTTGCCAATCTCGGCCCGGTGCTCGGGGTGATCTTGCTGGTCGGCCTTGCCTGGCAGCTTGTCGCTACTACCCGCGCGCAGCCCGTTCCCAGCACGGCCGGCGCCTGACACGGCGGTAGATTGACCGCCATGACTCCCGACATCAAGCCTCGGTCCCGCGTGGTCACCGACGGTCTCCAGGCGACTGCGTCACGTGGCATGCTGCGCGCAGTCGGTATGAGTGATGAGGACTGGGCGAAGCCGCAGATCGGCGTGGCTTCGAGCTGGAACGAGATCACCCCATGCAACCTGTCGCTTGATCGGCTGGCCAAGGCGGCTAAGGACGGAGTGCATGCGGCCGGCGGATATCCGTTGGAGTTCGGCACTATCTCGGTCTCTGACGGCATCTCGATGGGCCATGACGGCATGCATTACTCCCTGGTGAGCCGGGAAATCATCGCCGACTCGGTGGAGACAGTCATGCTGGCGGAGCGGATGGACGGCTCGGTGCTGCTCGCTGGGTGCGACAAGTCCCTACCAGGCATGCTGATGGCTGCTGCTCGCCTTGATCTTGCTTCGGTTTTCCTCTATGCCGGCTCGATCATGCCCGGCCACGTGGGCGACAAAGAGGTGACGATCATCGACGCCTTCGAGGCGGTCGGTGCCTGCGTCAGGGGACTGATCAGTCGCGACGAGGTAGCCGAGATCGAAAGGGCCATCTGCCCGGGAGAGGGTGCCTGTGGCGGCATGTTCACCGCCAACACCATGGCGAGTGCCGCTGAGGCGCTTGGTATGTCGCTGCCCGGCTCCGCCGCGCCGCCGGCTGTGGACCGCCGCCGCGACGGCTTTGCGCGTAAGAGCGGATTAGCGGTGGTCGAGATGTTGCGGCAGGGCATCACCGCTCGCCAGATCCTCACCAAGGAGGCGTTCGAAAACGCCATCGCCGTGACCATGGCCTTCGGCGGCTCGACCAACGCAGTGCTGCACCTCCTCGCGATCGCGAACGAGGCCGGGGTTGACCTCACCCTCGATGACTTCGTACGCGTCGGTCGCGTAGTGCCCCATCTGGGCGATCTGAAGCCCTTCGGCCGCTACGTCATGAACGATGTCGACCGGGTAGGTGGAGTGCCCGTCGTGATGAAGGCACTTCTCGACGGCGGCCTGCTCAACGGAGATTGCTTGACCGTGACCGGCAAGACCATGGCGGAGAACCTCGCCGATCTCGACCCGCCCGGCGCCGACGGCTCCGTTGTGCACCCCGTGAACACGCCGATCCACGAACAGGGC
>DASRJV010000127.1:0-9673 GCA_035649295.1 Propionibacteriaceae bacterium | reverse complement strand
GCCAGCACCGCCTTCTGGGTGAGCTCGAAAGATGCTCGTCCCGAAACTGCCAAGATCACCTGGCGCAACGGGAGAAGTTGCTGCTCGATGGCCCAGCCGATGACCTTGTCCACGGCGTTGTGGCGGCCGACATCCTCACGGACGCACACCATCTCCGAGTTCAGGCCGAGCAGCCCGGCCGCGTGCAGCCCACCCGTCTGATCGAACGCTCGCTGATGCTCCCGCAGCCGTGTCGGCGCCGAGAGAACGAGCTCAGCGGCAACTTGCGAGCTGGAGTCCTTCGGGTACGGCGACTCGCGCAGTACCTGGTCGATGGAGGTAGTGCCACAGATACCGCATGCGCTGGTCGTCATGACGTTGCGTCGAGTCGCTGCTGCCACGGAGACGTGCGGCGCCAGGGTCACATCCAAGACGTTGTAGGTGTTGACCCCGTCTGGGCCGGAGCCGGCGCAGTAGCGCGCGAGAACGATGTCGGATCGGTCTGTGATGATCCGCTCGCTGTAGAGCAGCCCGCGTACCAGGTCGATGTCGTTTCCGGGGGTTCGCATGGTGACCAAATACGAATCGCCGTTCAGGCGGATCTCCAGCGGCTCCTCCACAGCCAAGGTGTCGCTGCGCCGGATCGCCTCTCCTGGTGCGACCCGTAGCACCGCGTGGCGCCGGGTTACTCGTCCCATAGCATCATCCTGCCCATACCATCATCGTGGCAGGGCCGCCCAATCGTCCTCGTCGAGGAGCATCGAAAACCTATGGAACTCAAGCATTGGCTGACCACCTTGTCCGCGGAGCTGGGGACCAGCGACGTCACGATGGATGATGACGTGGTCACTACTCTGCTCGACCTCGCTCGGGATTCTGCACATGAGGTGGAGCGGGTCGCCGCGCCCCTCACCACCTTCCTTGTTGGGGTCGCCGTCGGGCGTGGTGCAGCACTCAACGGTGCTGCGGCCGCGGCCACGACGCTCCTGATGAACGACGAGGCAGCCGACTAGCCTGGCTCCGTGCGCCGTTTCTGGCTTCGCTGGACACTGCTGATTCTCTTTGTCGCCGTGCTCGGGGTTGTCTTCGTCAGCATGGGCGAGTGGCAGCTCGACCGGCTCGCTCAGCGTAAGGAACGCAACGCCACAACGATCGCCAATGAACAGAGCCCAGTCCGGCCGTACGAGCAGGTCTTCACCAAGCAGATCACCGACGCTGATCAGTGGCAGCGAGTCGAGGCCCGCGGCACCTTCGATGCCGATCAGCAGTTCGTCGTGCGCTATCGGAGCAGCGGGGAGCTGGAGGGTTACGAGGTTGTGACACCGTTGCGCACCGCGAACGGCGTCGTGCTGGTAGACCGCGGATTCATTCCAGTACCACGGGGCACTCAAATCCCCTCAACTGCTCCGCCGCCGCCGACTGGCGAAGTGATGGTCGTGGGACACGTACGCCGCAACGAGAAGGGTCGGCGGGCCGCGACTACGCCAGCGAACAACCAGGTGCGGCTGATCAACTCAGACGCCATCGCAATGACGCTGCCCTATCCGATCAAGTCCGGATACATCGGCCTGCTTACCGTCCAGCCCGAACAGGAGGGCGGTTTCCAGCCGATCCAACTGCCCGAGCTCTCCGAAGGCCCGCATTTCTGGTACGCGGTGCAGTGGTTCATGTTCACTGCCGTCGGTGTCGCGGGAATCGTGGTTTTCATACGCACCGATCTGCGAGCCCGGCGGGAAGAACGCGAGGATGCCGCCCAAGCTCATGCTGACCATGTGAAGATCTGATCATGGATCTTGGCTTGGCCGACCGAGCGTTCCTGGTCACGGCCGCCAGCACCGGACTCGGGCGAGCCACGGCTGATGAACTCGTCGCCGAGGGAGCGCGCGTCGTGCTGGTAGCACGACGCGCCGAGTTGCTGGCTGAAGCAGTGAGTCAGCTAGGACCGGACCGGGCCGTCGCGCTCGCGGCCGACCTGACCGATGCCGGCACGGCCGAGACGGCCTGCGCCCTCGCGCTGGATGCGTTTGGTCGGCTCGATGGCGCACTGATCAGTGTCGGCGGCCCACCCGCGGGATCGGTGCTGGAGACCAGCGAGGAACAGTGGCGCAACGCGTTCGAGTCGGTGTTCCTGGCGGCGCTACGAGTCAGCAGGTCCGTTGTGCGGCACGGCACAGCCAATGACCTGTGCATTGCCTGGGTGCTATCGACCTCGGTGAAAACGCCCGTTCCAGGACTTGCCACCTCCAACGGCCTGCGACCGGGGTTGGGCATGCTCATCAAGCAGCTGGCCGACGAACTCGGCCCGCAGGGGACGCGGGTGATCGGCCTGATGCCGGGTGCCATCGAGACCGACCGCGCCCTTCACCTCAACTCACTCAAGGAGGATCCGGCGGCAGCACGAGCTCAAGCAGAGGCAACGATTCCCCTGCGTCGCTATGGCCAACCCGAAGAGTTCGGGCGGGTCGCAGCTTTTGTGCTCTCCCCCGCCGCGTCCTACCTGACAGGCTCAGTGATACCGGTTGAGGGCGGGGCCCAACGCGGACTCTGATCGAACTGGGTGCGGTAGAGCTCGGCATACAGCCCACCCTCGCGCATCAGCTCCTCATGCCGGCCGCGCTGCACCACCCGGCCATGGTCGACAACGATGATCAGGTCTGCGTTGCGTATCGTCGACAGCCGGTGTGCGATCACGATGCTGGTACGGCCCTCCATCGCCAGATCCAGCGCTTGCTGGACAGCCACTTCGGATTCCGAGTCAAGGTGCGCGGTGGCCTCGTCGAGCACGACGATGGGCGGGGCTTTGAGCAGCAGCCGGGCAATGGCAAGTCGCTGCCGCTCCCCACCGGACAGCCGGTAGCCGCGCTCACCCACCACGGTGTCCAGGCCATCAGGCAGACTCTCGACCAGCGCGTTGAGCTGTGCAGCTTCCAGGGCTTCCCAAAGGTCGGCATCGGCGGCATCGGGTCGGGCATATCGGAGGTTGGCACTAATCGTGTCGTGGAACATGTGCGCGTCCTGCGTGACGTAGCCAACCGTGGCACGCAGCGAATCCTGCTTCAGCTTCTTGACGTCGGTGCCGGACACCGAAACTGTTCCCGACGTGGCGTCGTAGAGCCGCGCAATCAAGTGGGTGATCGTTGTCTTTCCGCCGCCGGATCGGCCGACAAGTGCCACCGTCTGACCGGCCGAAACGCTGAAGCTCACATCGTGCAATACCTCACCGCTCGGGTGCTGGTCGAGGGAGGCAACCGACTCCAGGCTTGCCAAGGAGATCTCATCTGCGGTCGGGTAGCTGAACGAGACATGATCAAAGTCCACCGACGCCGGCCCCTTGACTGTCTCGGCATCCTCTGCGTCACGGATCATGGGCACGAGATCGAGCACTTCGAAAACTCGATCGAAGCTAACCAGGGCGTTCATGACGTCGATGCGAAGGTTGGTGAGCTGGGTAAGCGGCCCGTACAGCTGAGTGAGCAGCCCAGCCAAGGCCGTCAAGGTGCCAACAGTGAGGACACCGTCGATGGCTAACGACCCACCCACCCCGTACACCAGCGCCGTGGCCAGCCCCGCGACGAGCCCCAGCGATGTAAACAAGAATCGACCGTTCATGGCGATCTTGACCGAGACATCGCGTACGGCTCCGGCGCGTTCTGCGAACGCATCGTGTTCTTCGACAAACCGGCCGAAGAGTTTGACCAGCAAGGCCCCGCTGACGCTGAAACGCTCGGTCATGGTGGCCGACATGTCGCCATTGAGCTGCATCTGCTGACGGGTGAGCTCGGCCAGCTTGCGACCGACGATCTTCGCGGGAATGAGAAAGATCGGCAACAAGATCAGCGCGGCAAGTGTGAGCTGCCAGCTCAGCACGATCATCGCTGCCAGTACCAGCACTAGACCGATCACATTGGACAGCACTGTCGACAGCGTCGAGGTAAATGCCTGCTGGGCGCCTATCACATCTGAGTTGAGCCGGGAAACCAGCTTTCCTGTTTGGGTTCTGGTGAAGAACGCGACGGGCATCCCGATCACATGATCGAAGACCTGAGTTCGCATGTCGAAAATCAAGCCCTCGCCGATTCTCGATGAAAACCAGCGCTGAATCACGTTGAGCACCGCCTGCAACACCAACACGACCGCAACTGTCACGCTCAGCGTGATCACGACCTGCCGATTGCCCTGCAGGATGCCATTGTCGATGATCTGCTTGAACAGCAACGGCGGCGTCACGCTAAGGGCGGACATCACGACTACGAGAGCGACGAAAACAGCGATCAAGAGACGGTATGGCTTTGCGAACCGCAGGACGCGCCGAACGATTCCGGGGCTGAGCTGATGCTGGGCAACCTCGGGATCCTGCGACATGCGCCGCATCATCATGTACATCGACACCGTTATTGCCTCCAGAGGCTTGGTAACGCTCGGCGCCCCCAGGCTATTCCGACCTCCCGACAGGCAGCAGCGAACCGATGTCAGAGCGCAATCGACGCAGCGCAAAGGCCCGGACGCAAGTTGCGTCCGGGCCCCCGAGGATGAGTCGGGATCACCGCTTCCTGGCAGGAGCCTTCTTGGCGGTGGTCTTCTTGGCTGGTGCTTTCTTGGCCGGTGACTTCTTCGCCGCAGCCTTGGCGGTGGTCTTCTTCGCCGGTGCCTTCTTGGCCGCTGTCTTCCTCGCAGAAGCTGCCGTGGTCTTCTTTGCTGCGCTGCTCGACGCTGCCTTCTTCGCACCGCGGGTAGCGCCTCCGCGACCGCGCAGCTCGACTCCGGCTTCCTTCAAGACACCATGTACGAACCCGAAGGAACGACCGGCGTCATCAGCGATCTTCCGGATGCTCTCGCCTGCGGCGTACCGCTTGGCGTACTGGGAAGCAAGCGTTGTCCGCTGCGCCCCGGTGATGCGTGAACCTTTAGCCAATGCCTTGGCCACTGCGCCTCCCTTTGTCGTGGGTCATCGCAATTGGACGACCTCGCCAGACCGAGTGATCGAGACCTCAAGATCAATGATCACCCATTTCTAGCACGTTTCCGCGGCGTTTGGGCATTTTCTGCCTGATCAAATTGAATTGGTGGTTTGATCACATCTAGGTGGCCAGATGATCTATGGTCAGGTATTTGATTCAGCAAGGGATGATCAATGCTCTACAGCGTGAGTCAAGCACGCAGCACTCTCTACGAGCGTCGCGCGAGCAGAGCCAGAAATTGGCTGATGATCAGGCTAGTGCTACCAGATCCGCATACTCCGGGCTCCAGAGATCTTCTACACCGTCTGGTAGCAAGAGCACCCGATCAGGATCAAGGGCATCCACAGCACCTTCGTCGTGGGTGACGAGAACCACTGCACCGGCGTAACGCTTGATCGCTGCCAGCACCTCGGCGCGTGATGCCGGATCAAGGTTGTTCGTCGGCTCGTCGAGCAGCAGCACATTGGCGCTGGAGCACACCAGCATGGCCAATGCCAGCCTGGTCTTCTCGCCACCCGATAGCACGCTCGCGGGCTTGTCGACATCATCACCGGAGAAGAGGAACGAGCCCAAGACCTTGCGGACATCGGTATCACCAAGATCGGGCGCGGCTGTCTTCATATTTGCCAGCACGGAGCGGCCGACGTCCAACGTCTCATGCTCTTGGGCGTAGTAGCCGATCCGCAGACCGTGGCCAGCCACCACCTCGCCGGTGTCGGGCTCGTCCAACCCCGCAAGGATTCGCAGCAGGGTCGTCTTGCCAGCACCGTTGAGGCCCAACACAACGACTTGGCTGCCCTTGTCGATGGCAAGATCGACGTCGGTGAAGACCTCGAGTGATCCGTAGCTCTTGCTGAGGTCAGTCGCCGTCAACGGCGTCTTGCCGCAGGGTGCCGGGGCCGGGAACTTGATCTTGGCGACCCGATCCGGAGTCCGTTCACCGTCGATGCCGGCCAGCAGTCGCTCCGCACGCCTGACCATGTTGTGGGCGGCCATTGCCTTGGTTGCCTTGGCCCGCATCTTGTCCGCCTGGCTGAGCAGTTGGTCAGCTTTGCGCTCGGCGTTCAGCCGCTCCCGCCTCCTGCGCTTCTCGTCGGTCTCGCGTTGCTGCAAATAGCGCTTCCAGCCCATGGTGTAGATATCGAGTTCGGCGCGGTTCGCGTCGAGGTGGAAGACCTTGTTGACGCATCGCTCCAGCAGCCCTATGTCGTGGGTGATCACGAGTAGCCCGCCGGGGTGGGAAGCCAGAAAGTCGCGCAACCAGACAATCGAGTCGGCGTCCAGGTGGTTGGTGGGCTCATCGAGCAACAAGGTCGATGCGCCGGAGAACAAGATCCGGGCCAGTTCGACGCGGCGTCGCTGACCGCCCGAGAGGGTTCCGATCGGCTGGTGCAGCACCCGCTCGGGCAAGCCGAGATTGCTGGCGATTCGGGCAGCCTCGGCTTCCGCCGCATAGCCGCCAGCAGCTGCCAGTTCGGCTTCCGCTCGCGCGTACGAGGCCATTGCCTTGTTGCGAACATCGGCCGAGTCGTCTCCCATTGCCAGCTCGGCGCGACGTAGCCGATCAACGACAGCGTCCAAGCCGCGGGCGGACAGGATCCGATTCTTGGCGAGCACGTCAAGATCGCCGGTCCTGGGATCCTGTGGCAGGTATCCCACTGGGCCCGTTCTGGTGATCGCTCCGCTGGCCGGTTGTGCTTCGCCCGACAGGATCCTGGTCAACGTGGTCTTGCCGGCACCATTACGCCCCACCAAGCCGATCTTGTCGCCGGGCGCGACCTGGAACGAGGCGTGCTCCAGTAAGAGACGCGCACCCGCGCGTACCTCCACATCCCTCGCGACCAGCATCGGACTCACTCTTCCGTACTGTTTGGCAGCGACCAAGATCGCTTGCTTTGGACTCACGGTCGGTCGGGGGCGATGGAGCCGGCTCAGAACGACCGCGGTTACCTTCAGCGTTTAAGGTGCGTTGCCAATTCCCAGAGTTTCAAGCCTTTTACGTTCTACGCCGGCGGCGTCGGAGTTGGAGGACGGCGGAGTCGACCGGTGGAGGTGGGATGAAGGCGCTTCTGGGCAGAGGCAGGCCGCGCGTGGCGTCGAAACGGCGCAGCTGTCGACGGTCTTGGTCGACGGTTCGCCGCACGACGGCTCGCCGCAAAACGAGGTCCGCAGCAGTCAAGTGATAGGCCTGGCGGACAAATCCCAGCACCGCAGCGGTGAGCGAATATGGCGGATTGGCCACTAGTCGGACGCGAACGCGCTGCGCTCAAGATGCGGCGACAGGCAGAGAATGCAGTAGCCGCACGTTGAAGTTGTCGGCGTACACCAGCTCCCCAGCTTGGCGGATAGTCGGCCACCTCTCGAACACGGTCTGTAATGCAATGCGGCCTTCGAGCCGCGCCAGGGGGGCTCCGAGGCAGTAGTTGGATCCCGTGACCGAGCGCGACGGTTTGTGGACGGTTGAACACGAACCCGTCGGGGTCTGGAAACGTCTTCGGATCACGGTTTGCGGCGGCGATTATGAGGAGCAGGCTGTCGCCGGCCCGGATGGTCTGGTCCCCGAGGGCGATATCCTCACGGGCCTGGCGCCGGATGAACTGGTTAGGGCTCACCAGGCGCATCAGCTCCTCGATCGCTGCAGGCCAACGCGACGGGTCTCGCGCCAGCTCTGTACGGACCTCCGGCAGCCCGAGCAGCAGCGCGGCGCCGTTTCCGATCAAGCTCGTTGAGTTCTCATGCCCGGCGATGAGCAGCAGCACGATATTTGCGAACAGCTCCTGCTCGGAGAGCCGGTCTTCTGACTCGCCCGTCAGCAGCCGGCCCACGACATCGTCAGCCTCGCTCGCATGGTGACGGCTCAGCACGGTATCCACAAATCCGTGCAGTCCCTCGCCCGCTGATTTGATGCGAGCCAGCTCATCGGGGCTCAAGGTGCCTATATCCCGCCCGAACGGCAGCAGAAAGTCATCACACCACCGCTTGAGCTCACGGCCCTCAGCCTCCGAAAGCGACACGCCTAGCAACTGCCCGAGTACAGCGATCGGCATGGGCTCGGCGAGATGCGCGGCGAGATCCAGCGAATCCGCGTGGTCATCGAGTAGCCGATTGGTGATCAAGCTCACGGGTCCAGCCATCTCATTGATCACTGAAGGAACAAACGCTGCGATGACGAGCCGTCGCAGCCGCGTGTGATCCGGCGGATCGGTGAAAACCAGACTGGATTGGACAAAGGTGTACATATCAGCCAGCAGGTGTGAATACTCGTCCGCCAAGTCCTGAGCGGGACTGCCCAAGGCTGAGGAGAGCCGCGGCTCGCCCAAGGCCCAACGGACATCGTCGTAGCGAGTGAGCAGCCAAAGGCCCATCTGCTCATTCCAACTGACGGGCCCTCGAATCCGCGCATACATCTCATATGGATCGGCCAACATGTCTGGCCCGAATAACGGCGGAACGGTCGCGGTCATCGCAAGCCTCCAGCCTTAGGTCCGATTGCCGACAATTATCTATCGTCTGCTTCGTCAGAATTACGCCCTGTGCAAACCGTCGGGATTCTGCGCAAAAAACTGGCTTTGACTAAGGAGCGAAGTTGGCGGAAGTTTTTCGACCACGAGCAATTCAACTTCGAGTTCCAGTGCGCGCTGGGCGGAGTGCATTACGGGTATGTTGACTGGCTCGACGAGACTCTCGCCAGCGCTTGACCGGACGTTTCCCGACATCTCGGACCCGCTCAGACGATTTGCGGCTCCGGGCGTCCCGCGATCGCGTCATCTATGCGCCGACGCATGGCTGGGTAGATCTTGAGCGTCGCCAGGTCGGAGAGATCAACCCACTGCGCAGCCCTGGTCTCGGTGTCGTCTGGTCGCGGCTCACCGGAGATCGGGCGGGCATGAAAGAGGACGGAGAACTCTTGTCGAACTTCGCCGTCGTCGTATGCCATGACATGGGCAGGGTCGCTATAGATGCCGACGAGCCCAGTCAGCTCAACGATGACGCCGGTTTCCTCCACAACCTCGCGCACCGCGGCACTAGCGACTGATTCGCCAAGGTCCACCGCTCCGCCGGGAAGTGCCCACGAGTCGTTGTCGATCTTATGGATGAGCAGGATTCGTCCCGCTTCATCACGTACCGCGACGGTCACCGACGGCACAATGCTGTTGGCCGGCGGCGCGCCAGGATCGTTGTAGTAATCGACGCGGCCCATACCCACATCCTCTCAGCCGCGACCGGCAGGAGATGATCACCGCCGAGCCCGCAACCAACCGCACTCAGCCACACGTCTGAGCGCCCCTCCCGTGAAAGGTTCGCGGAGGTCGAGGCAGTACGCGCAGAAACCTAAGATGCCTGAAAAATGAGTACGCCGAACTCGCGACGTGCCGCCTAGAACAACCACAGCGTTTCTGCGCGTACTGCCTCGATCTCCGCGAACCGGATCTCGGCGACAAGCGCTCAGACGTTGAAGCCGAGAGCGCGCAGTTGGTCGCGACCGTCCTCGGTGATCATCTCCATGCCCCACGGGGGCATCCAGACCCAGTTGATCACCCACCGGTCGACCAACCCCTCAAGCGCCGTCTGAGTCTGATCTTCGATCACGTCGGTCAACGGGCAGGCGGCCGAGGTCAGCGTCATGTCGATAGTCAAGGAATCGTCATCCTCGAAGTTCAAGCCGTAGACCAGGCCAAGATCAACAACGTTGATCCCGAGCTCGGGATCGACAACGTCCTTGAGTGCCTCTTCGA
>DASRJV010000126.1:0-10860 GCA_035649295.1 Propionibacteriaceae bacterium | reverse complement strand
CGCGGTGCTGTGGTCGCCTGACCCACCTACGAGCCCAACTCAGCTGTCGACGTTGATCACCAGCGTGGCCGTACGCTGCTCGGGCTTTGCCGAAATGACGGCTTCGAGCCCACGCGTTGTCTGGACCAGCTTGGGCTTGACCGGCGAACCGTTGAGCGTGGCCGATGTGACCGTAGCCCCATCGGGCAGAACCGCACCGATCCGCAGGTCCATCCGCCCGTGGCGAGTGACCGTGGTGGTGTATGTCGCGCCCTGGTGCTGCGCGGCCACGTCGATGGAGGACAAGCCGAGTTTGACGGTTGTCACGGACGCTTTGGTCTGCCCGGCCGGCAACTGCGGCACCACGGCAAGCCGGCCCCGACCGAGGTCGGGCGAGACGCCGAGCCACTGGTTGATCACTGGCCAGAGCACGCCGTATGCGCCCCAGGCCTGCATCACCATGGACCGCTCGGTGAACAGCCGGTCGATATTGGCGCCGAAGTCGCCACCAGGAACAATCTCCGGCATTGCGCCCGGCATCTCCCACAGACTCGGGTCCAGCTGGCTTCTGGCGTTGCCCCTGATGTAAACCCGCTGTTCGTCGCGGCCGAGCCGACCGAAGTTGCCCTCGCTCACCGCGGCGATGGCGCTGTTGAGGGTGAAGATGCTCCGCTCGCTGGGCACCGCCGAAACGACCGAATCGCAGCTCGGACCGGGGTTACCGGCAGGAGCGGAGGTCGGCCCGGTACCGGTGTGATAGAGCCCCAGCGTGTTGGTGAAACACCGCCGCTGGTGTTGGTCGAGCGTGGTATTCGCATGCTCATCCGACGCCAGTGGTGCCGATGCACGACCTGGCAGCTTTGGCAGCACGGCGTCGGTGGGGGTGAGCCCGATCCAGTGCCGCTGGAACACCTTCTCATTGCCCGGATCGTCCAGGGAGTCCGCGTACGAGCGGGCGCCATCGGTGTCGTACCACCAGTCCTCTTCGAATTTGTCGAGGAGCGCCTGCGCCTTCCCGATCGCCCAGCGCCTGGTCTGGCTGTCGCCAACTGCCTTGGCCATATCGGCGAGATCGGCATAGCCGCGGATGGTGTAGGCCGCGTTGTCCAGCTTCTCATCGCCCATCCCTTCCCGCTCGACGTTGCCCAGACCCTCGGGCCAACCATCGCCGTCCTCGTCCAGCGTGGCCACGTACTTCATCGCCTTGACGCTCGCCGGATAAAGGTCCTTCAGGAATTTCGTGTCACCCGTCCAGCGCCAGATCAGGGCCACCGCAGAGGGGTACTTCGAGGACTCGTCAGTATTGCCGGGATCGGCATTGGCCCCGAAGTACACCGCACCGTCCGGCGTGACTTCGTGGACGATCTTGCCGCTGCCGTCATTGACGATCTGCGATACGTCGCGGAGCGCGCGTAGGTGATCCTTGATCGGTCCGAACTGCCCGGCTGCCACGGCGGCGAAGGCCGTGTACTCACCGTCGGTGCCGAACAGCCAGGAGTAGTCCGGCCAGCCGGCGCCGAGCCATCGCATGGACTTCAGCGTCCCGACCGGCGGAGGGTATGCCTTGCCGGCATTGACCACCCGCAGCTGTACACCCTGCACCCGCTGCTCGGAGGCGGCCAGCATCTGCTTCGACCATGCCACGCTGCGGGCGAGCAGCGGGTTTCCCGGCAGCGAGACGTCACTAATGGCGTCCAAACGCTCACGGGAGCGCACCAGGGCCCGGAGATCAGCTTCGGGGTTGCCGAGCGCCTTCCGCAGCTCGGCGCGCGCCTGCGTCGGACCAGAGGTCGATCCACCGACGCCGAACCACACGGTCTCGACCTCGCCGGCTTTGAGCTTCACCTTGTAGGCCAGTTGGCCACCAGCACCCCTCCCGTACTCGGTATCGTCGCAGCGCTCTGGCTGCGGCGGTGCGCTCGGCCCTGACGCCGGGCAGATCACTGCCGGGTCCTGCGGACCGCGGAAATCCCTGCCGGTCTTGGTTGCGTACGGGGAGAGGTTGGTCCCAAAGGCCGCGGCCCAGTTGTGTGCCTTGAAGTTCGGCGACTGCGGTGTCCCCTTGTCCCGGAAAAGCAGGTGCTTGCCTCGAACCGAAACCGAGTCGGCAAGGTTGACCATGGTCTGGCTGGGTTCGGTCTCTCCCCACGGGTAGGACGACATCAGCTCCGAATGTGCGTCGGCTCTTAGCGTGATGGTCCGCGTACGTTCGGCGCGCAGGCTGAGCCCGACCAGGGCACCGGAAATCCCACGAGGCACGAAGTCGGTACGGCTCGCCGAGACGCCGTTGGTCGCCGGCAGGTCGGCCCGCACGTAGCCCCAGCCCGACGTTGTCTTGGTGGCCTTGCCGATCCAGTCGCCATTGATGTTGAACCACATGCCGTCGAGCAGCTTGAGGTTCGGTAGCCAATAGCCGCCCATCTCACCACGGGTGTGGAAACCGGCGGCCGGGTAGTTGCCATCGGTGGCGCCGAGAGCCCATGCGCGGTCGCCAGTCACCAGGAATCGGCGATCCGAGAGCCGGGCGGTCTCGGACAGCTCGGGTGAGCGGGCGATGGCGGGATCCACGACCGGGCCGGTAGCGGCCTGAGCGGGAACCGTGAGGGGGGCTGTTACGAGTAGGAGGGAGGCAGCCGCGGTTGCACCGGCGACGAGGCTCCCCCGAGGAGTGCGATGCACAATGAGCCTCTCCGTTGGACCAGAACTTCCTATCGGCTGGTTAACGTGCGGCGCAAGGGTGCGCGGGGAATTATTGATCTGGAACATGTCTGGCGGGCCCTAGCTGCGAGCGCTGAGTCCCGCGACCAGCTCCAAGAAAATTGCACTGTCGAGCAAGATGGGCGCATGCGACGCGCTCGAGCCGCAGTGCTCATGCTGGCCGCGCTGTTGTTGACCTGTCTGTCGGTACCCGCGCATGCCCAAGACCACGTGATCGAGAGCCCGCTCATGGTGCTCGGCACGCCGGAGGCGGACGGTACCCCAGTTGCGCTCGATACCACGATCTTGACCACAGATCCGGCCACACCGCGGCCGGCCATCGTGCTAGCGCATGGCTTCGGTGGTACCAAGGCCAACAGCGAGCCGACGGCCCACACTCTGGCTCTGGCCGGTTATACGGTGATCATCTACACCGCCCGCGGATTCGGCGCATCCGGTGGCCTGATCCACTTGGACAATCCGGCGTACGAGGGTGCGGATGCCCGCAAGCTGATTGATCTGGCCGCCAGCCGCCCCGAGGTCGCCAAGGTCGGCAACGATCCCGTGATCGGTTTCGCCGGGGCGTCCTACGGGGGAGCGGTGTCCTTTCTGGCAGCCGGGCTGGATCCTCGCGTCGATGCGATAGCCCCTGCATTCACCTGGCACAGCCTGCGCCAGGCGCTCTTCCCGCAGTATCAGGTTGCCGGTGCGGCCGAGTCGTTGGCCGATGTCAGTCCCGCGAACCGCCAGGGGGTCTTCAAACAGCGCTGGGCCTCACTGCTGTTCTCCAACGCTGGCGGACGACCGGCTACTAACGGCCAGGAACAGTCGAACAACGGCAATGCCTTGTGCGGTCGATTCGACCCCGAACTCTGTCGGGGCTATCTCAAAGCCGCTGAGACCGGGGGGGCAGGCGACAAGCTGAGCGAGCTGCTCGATGAGTCCGGTCTGGAGAAGATCCTGCCTGCGATCAAGGCGCCGACGCTCATCATCCAAGGTGAAGATGACACGTTGTTCACCCTGGACCAGGCAGACGCGAACTTCCGCGGCCTGCCCGCCGATACGCCGGCAGAGATGAAATGGGTGGCAGGTGGCCACGATGCCGAGATCGCGGTCGATCCGCTGGTCGATGATCTTGAAGAATGGTTCGGTCGGTACTTGAAGCGGGACGGTAGCGCCAACGACACCGGCCCGTTCTCGGTGGTCATGCCGGAGACGTCATTGCTCGGCGAGGACCGTGGGACGCGCGATCCGCAGACGTTGTTGGCCAAGTCCTATCCGGGACGCGGGTCCAGCCCTGCAGATCAGCGATTTGCACTAAAGGGTCCGCAGCAAGGCATTGTGGCTCCTCCAGGTGGTTCACCGGCCGCGCTGACCAACCTTCCAGGGACTGGCGGTGCGTTCGGCAGCGCGTCCAGCGTGGCCGGTTACCCCCTGGGTGTGCTGCCTGGTCAATCGGCGCTCTTCACCAGCGAGCCATTGACTGCGCCGCTGACGCTGATCGGCAGCAGTCGGATCGATCTTGACGTGACGGGGACAAGCCCCACGGCGACTCTGTTCGCATCCTTGTGGGATCTCGGACCCGATGTGGAGCGCACCGAGAACGGCCAAACCAGCGTCAGTCCCAGCTCCGCGGTGCTTCCGCAGCTGGAGGTGGCGCCCGTGCAGCTCACCGGACTTGACCCCGACAAACCCAGGCGGGTGACGATCGCGCTGCCAGCAGTGACCCACAAGGTTCCTGTCGACCACCGCCTTCAACTAGTGATCACGACGACCGACCAGGCGTACGCGAATGCCGTAGTCGCGGCTCGCTACGACGTAGCGCTGGCAGGTGACCGCACCGCCGCGATCCCGATGCTTGCAACGACGGCACTCAACGCCAACACCCTCGACGTACCTCTTCCGTTGATCATTGTCGTAGCCGGGCTGGCGGCTGCCTCACTGATCGCGGCGCTGATGCTCTGGCAACGTCGCCGGGCCATTCAGACGGTTGCGGAGCTGGCCAGCACCCCGCTTGTGGTGAACGACGTCGTGAAGACCTATGGTGATGGCTTCCGGGCCGTGGACGGTGTGTCCTTCCGTGCCGAGGCCGGCCAGGTACTGGGCCTGCTCGGTCCAAACGGTGCCGGAAAGACGACCGTAAT
This sequence comes from Propionibacteriaceae bacterium, assembly GCA_035649295.1. Lineage (GTDB taxonomy): Bacteria > Actinomycetota > Actinomycetes > Propionibacteriales > Propionibacteriaceae > Microlunatus. The sequence continues at coordinate 6,040 of DASRJV010000126.1, read as the reverse complement.
CCGCATGCTTGTCGGTCTGATTCGACCGGACTCGGGCTCGATCTATGTCAACGGCCAGCCAGTGCACGCCGGAGCTGACGTGCTCAGCTCGGTGGGCGCCTTCATCGAAGGGCCCGGCTTCCTGCCCCATCTCAGCGGCAAGGCGAACCTGATGGCGTACTGGGATGCGACTGGTCGCCCGCTGGAGGAGGCGCACCTGGACGAGGCCTTGGACATCGCCGGACTCGGTGCCGCGATTGACCGCAAGGTCCGCGGATACAGCCACGGGATGCGACAACGACTCGGCATCGCCCAAGCCATGCTTGGGCTGCCGCCTTTGCTGATTTTGGATGAGCCCACCAACGGCCTGGACCCACCTCAGATCAGGGCGATGCGCGCTGTACTGGCTGATTACACGGCCGCTGGTCGGACAGTCGTCCTCTCCTCTCACCTGCTGTCCGAGGTCGAGCACACCTGCAGCCATGTCGTCGTAATGGACAAAGGCAAAGTGGTACTCACCGGCGCAATCGAGGAGTTGACCGCGAGCGACACCGTGACCTTGATTGGACTGAGCAATGTCGCCGATGTCAGCGACGCCGGCCGGATGCTGCAGGCTCGAGGTCTGCGCGCCGAGGCTGAGGGCAAGCTGCTCCGAGTCACGGGCGACCTGCCGCGTGAGGCGATTGTGGCGGAGCTGGTCGCAGCCGGCTATGGCGTCGACTCGGTAGACGGTCATCGGCAACTCGAGGAAGTTTTCATGAGCATTGTCGGCACAGCCGCCGAGAGGCTTGAAGACAGCAACGAGGCTGCGCGATGAGCACCACCACGATGAGCACTGCCAAGAGTGCTCGTCCGCCGCTGCCGCTTTGGGCCGAGATTGGACGCCAGCTCCGCCGCCGCCGCACCATTGGCATCTTTGCGGTTCTTACGGTCTTGCCGCTTGTGTTGCTGCTCGCATTCTGGCTGGGCGATGACAGCAACGATCCGGGCCAGCGCGGTTTCGTCGACCTGGCCCAGGAGAGCGGTGCGAATCTCGTGATCTTTACGCTCTTCGCCTCGACCAGCTTCCTCCTGATTGTCATCGTTGCGTTGTTCGCCGGCGATACCGTCCCCTCGGAGGCCAGCTGGGCCAGCCTGCGCTATCTCCTGGCCGCTCCAGTGCGCCGCGAGCGTCTGCTGCGGCAGAAGCTCGTGGTGGCGGCGCTCTCCTCGGTCGTCGCTTTCGTCTTCCTGCCCGCTTGGACGCTGCTGGTAGGCGGGATCGCGTACGGGTGGGGTCCGTATGTCGGGCCGACCGGAAGTCAGATCGGCTGGCCGGAATTCGCGGGCCGGGTGCTGATCATCATCGGCTACCTGCTGCTCGAGCTATCCGTGGTGGGCGCATTCGCCTTCATGCTCGGAGTACTTACTGATGCTCCGCTTGCGGCCGTGGGTAGCGCCGTATTGTTGATGATCTTGTGCGCAATCCTCGATTCGATCACTGCCCTGGGCAGCATCAGGGAGGGTCTGCCCGGTCATTACGCGTACGCCTGGAGAGATGCGCTCGCGCCGACAATCGATTATTCCGACATGATCACCGGTGCGCTCTGGTCGATCGGCTACGCCATCATCGCCGTGTGGTTTGCCTTCTGGTACTTCCTGCGCAAGGACATCACGAGCTGAGGTGCTCGGCGAAGAAGGTCTCGATTCTGCGCCATGCATCCGCTGCTGATACCGGCTCTGGTCCGGCGCGCATCAGCTTCACCATTGGACGAAAGGTCAGCGGCCCGTTCGGCTTGTCGTTCAGGAAGGCGTGACCGGCGGCCGGGTAGACCTCGACATCGTGTGGTACGCCGTGAGCGCGCAAGGCCTCCCTCAGTTGAGGCACGCCACGGACCATCCAGTCCCTGCCCCCGTAGCTGGCGACGATGGGACACGAGCGCTCGGCGAGCTTGTCGATATCAGGCGGCACAGGGCCGTAGTTGACTGATGCCGCGTGGTAGCCCTCGGCCGACAACAGCAGGGCGAACCCCCCGCCCATGCAAAAGCCGATGACGCCGACCTTGCCTGTGCACTCAGAGTCAGCCTGCAGCTCCCTGCGGCAGGACTCGATCAGCTCAAACGGCTTGCCGGCGCGCGCCTGGTAGGCCTTGAACGTGGTTCTTATGCATCGCAGCCACGAACCCTCACCCAGCAGGTCTGGGGCGTAGACGAGATATCCCGCCGATGCCAGCCGGTCTGCATGACGGCGCAGCACGTCATCGATGCCCCAACCCTCGTGCAGCATCACCACGCCGGGCCAGGGTCCGGAGGCAACCGGGCGAGCTGTCACGACGGTGCGGTCATCGATCACGATGTCAACCGCCCTGGCGTCCATGGGGTCACGTTAGCGACCGCCTCCGGCTCCAGCGATGATGCATGCAACACTCGCCGAATGGACGTCATACAAATCGCGCAGCATGCCGACGACCTGCCTCGCGCGAGATCCTTCTACGAGCGCTTGCTCGGTGCACAACCGGCCGGCATCTTCGATCCACCTGGCCTGTTGTTCTTCCGGGCAGGCGAGGTACGCCTGCTACTGGAGCATGGTGCGACAAGTGCGCTGATCTACCTGAAGGTCGACGACGTTCGCGAAACAATCGAGTCTTTGCGGTCCGATGGTGTCGAGGTCGTCGCGGAGCCGCAGGTGATCTTCAGCCACACCGACGACAGCCTGGGACCTGCTGGCATGGATGAGTGGATGGCCTTTGTGAAGGACTCTGAGGGCAATACCGTTGGTTTGGTCAGCCACCACAAACCGGAGCCCGCATAGGCGCGACCAGCTGGAGGATCTGACGCCGGACTAGACCGCGGTTCGCGGTTTTGGGAAGGATTCTGGCAGAATGCATGCCGCATCTGTTGTCGTTCGATGCCCTCTCACGTCGTGCGGCTCAGATCCACAGAGATCATCGCGAGCGCGGCCCCACCGCGTTGGACGGGATCACCCCGAACGTGGCCGGCCCGTAGGCCTGGTCGCAACACCATTACAGGAGTAACCACACACGTGGCCGTCAAGATTCGTCTGAAGCGATTCGGCAAGATCCGGTCGCCGCACTACCGCATCGTGGTCGCTGACTCTCGTACCAAGCGAGATGGTCGCGCCATCGAGGAGATCGGCAAGTATCACCCCAAGAATGACCCCTCACTCATCGAGGTTGATTCCGAGCGCGCCCAGTATTGGCTGTCGGTCGGGGCGCAGCCAACCGAGGCTGTTGTCGCGCTGCTCAAGCGCACCGGTGACTGGCAGAAGTTCTCAGGTGACACCTCGCCGTCCGGCGTACTGCCACAGCCGGAGAAGCCGAACAAGACCGACGTCTTCAACGCCGCTCTTGTCGAGGCTGGTAAGGAGCCCAGAGCGGCTACGAGCAAGACCGCCAAGAAGGCAGCTTCCAAGCCCGAAAGCACCCAGACCGACCCGGCGTCGGTCGAGGGCACTCGGGACGAAGCCCAGCAGGCTGCCAACGCCGGCGTTGCTGACGCGGCTTCCAGCGAGTCCTAGATGCTCACAGACGCACTCGAGCATCTGATCCGAGGGATCGTCGCGCATCCCGACGATGTCACTGTCAAGGACAAGGAGCTGCGTCGCGGGCGGATGCTCGAGGTGCGGGTGAACCCGGACGATGTTGGCAAGGTCATCGGCCGCTCCGGCCGCACCGCAACTGCCATACGCACGGTGATCGGCGCTCTGGCAGGCGATCAGGACGTACGGGTCGACTTCGTCGATGTCGACCGGCTCAATCGCCGGGGCCCTGGTGGTCGTCGCCGCTGAACGGCGCCAAAGCTTGATCGAGTAGGCGGGCGAGCGGGTTGGAGGACGCTATCGATCCGCAGCGAGCGGAGCGAGCCATTGAACATCGGATCGCGCACCGGCGTGCTGAGGAGGAGGGAGCGGACATGCTTTTCGTCCGCGATCGACGACGAAGTAGCCGGATCCCAAGCGCGATCCGCAGCGAGCGGAGCGAGCCATGGAAATAGTCGTTGGTGTCATCGAGCGGCCTCATGGCGTACGCGGCGAGGTTGCCGTAGAGCTTCGCACCGATGAGCCGGAGCGTCGATTCGCTCCCGGTCAGGTACTCCATGAAGAGGGCGGTACCCGGCGTTTCACGGTGAGTTCGGCTCGTGAGCACTCCGGCCGACTGCTGGTGAGGTTTGTTGAGCTGGTAGACCGGGCCGGCGCCGAGGTGGTACGCGGCACGCTGCTGGTTGCCGCGGTGGAGTCGGATGAGCGGCCGACGGAGCCGGGAGAGTTCTATGACCGGCAGCTGATCGGCCTGCAAGCCGCCACGCCTGACGGAGCTGAGGTCGGCAGGGTGATATCAGTGCAGCACTTGCCGGCGCAAGATCTTTTGGAGATCGAGACGGCGGCCGGTCCTCGGCTCGTGCCGTTCGTAGCGGTACTGGTGCCTGATGTCGATCTTGAGGCTGGCCGCCTCACGGTCGCAGATGTCGCCGGTCTGCTCGACGACCGGGATGAAGCCCATGAAGATTGACGTCGTCTCGATCTTCGTCGATTACTTTCAACCGCTGCGACTTTCGCTGGTCGGAAAGGCAATCGAGAGGAGGATTGTGGACATTCAGGTTCATGATCTTCGTGACTGGACAACCGATCGGCACCGAACCGTTGACGATACGCCGTACGGGGGCGGGGCAGGAATGGTGATGCGTCCAGAGCCCTGGGGGCTGGCACTGGATGCACTGACGGCTGAGCAAACTGACCCGCGATTGCTCGTCCTCTCGCCGTCTGGTCGGACCTTTACCCAATCCCTCGCCCATGAGTTGGCGACCGAGCGGCACTTGATCTTCGCCTGCGGCCGATACGAAGGTATCGACGCCCGCGTTGTCGAGGATGCGGCGCGGCGGATGCGGGTGGACGAGGTGAGCATCGGCGACTACGTCCTGGGTGGCGGTGAGGTCGCAGCCATGGTGGTGATCGAAGCGGTGGTCCGGTTGTTGCCAGGGGTCGTAGGCAATCCGGACTCTTTGATCGAGGAGTCGCACGGCCCCGAAAACGAAGGTCTGCTGGAGGGACCGGCCTACACCAAGCCGCCCAGCTGGCGCGGGCTGGATGTGCCGGACGTGCTGCTGAGCGGCCATCACGGGAGAATCACCGCGTGGCGGCGCGACCAGTCAATTGCCAAGACGCGATTGCGACGGCCCGAGCTCCTGTCGAATACCGAGCCGGAACCACCCGCCTAGGTACGGCGTCGTGATCATGGAAGGCTGACCTGTGATGGAGAGGGGTGTGCCGTGGACGGCGCGGACGCTGGAGGCGTTGATCCGCGGTGCCACTGAGCGGGTTCCAGTGCGCTCGACCGATGCCAGGTCCGGTGCATCATTCGAGAAGCTGATCATCGAGGGGCGCCCATGCTTTCTCAAGCTGCTGTCCGCCCAGGACGACTGGCTGATGCGGGTTACCGGCAACACAACACATTGGGAGTTCCAGGTTTGGCGGGCCGGTCTCTATCACAGCGTGCCATCCGTTATTGATCATGCGATGATCGGCATGGCGCTCTATGAGTCCGAGGGCATGCCGCAGCTGGCGATGTTGATGCATGATCGGTCCGCAGATTTGGTGCCACCCGGCGACGACCGCATCCCCGTGTCCCAGCACGCCAGCTTCGTTCGACACCTAGCGCTGATGCATGCGGCCAACTGGGGCTGGCGCGACAACCTGGAGCTCTATCCGCTCGCGCGGCGCCCACTGATGTTCGCCCCCGCCACCATTGCGCCTGAACTGGCCCGCGCGGACGTGCCGTCGGCCCTCACAGTCGCCGAGCGCGGCTGGTCGTTGCTTCCAGAGCGAGATGCTGCCCTGTCCGAGATAGTCGGCGCGGTACATCGAGATCCCTCGACATTGGCGGGCCTGCTCGCCGAGACACCGCAGACATTCATTGCGGGGGACTGGAAGTTGGGCAATCTCGGCACCCGGCAGAGTGGTGAGACTGTGCTGCTGGATTGGGCCTATCCAGGGGAGGCGCCGCCGGCCTGGGAGCTGGCCTGGTACCTGGCCCTGAACCGGGCGCGGATTCCGGAGAGCAAGTCC
>DASRJV010000125.1:0-5561 GCA_035649295.1 Propionibacteriaceae bacterium | reverse complement strand
GGACTGGCAGCCTGAACTGCGGCGAGGCCGCTCAGCGGCGAATGTTTCGACGACGTTGGTGGTGGATCAATCCTCTTCAGCTGCCGCGCGCTTTGCGTGACCCTCAGACGTTCTGTGGAAAGCCCAAGTTGAGACCACCGTGGCTGGGATCCAGCCAGCGTGTAGTGATCACCTTGCCGCGCGTGAAGAAATGGAAGCCTTCGACGCCATGGGCATGAGTGTCGCCGAACAGCGAGTTCTTCCAGCCGCCGAACGAGTAGTACGCCATCGGCACCGGAACAGGCACATTAATCCCGATCATGCCGACCTTCACCTCGTACTGGAACTGCCTGGCTGCACCGCCGTCATTGGTGAAGATCGCCGTGCCGTTGCCGTACGGGTTGTCGTTGATCAGCTTGACGCCTTCCTCGTAGCTATCCACGCGAACTACCGATAGCACGGGCCCGAAGATCTCATCTTTGTAGATACTCATGTCAGTAGTCACATGATCGAAGAGCGTCGGCCCGACGAAGAACCCATTGCCATCGGCGTCGACCTCCGGGTTGCGCCCGTCCACGACCAAAGTTGCACCGGCCGCTGCGCCAGCGTCGATGTAACCAGATATGCGCTGCTGGGCCTGTGCTGTGACGATGGGGCCCATGTCACAGCCTCTGGTGCCATCACCGGTTCGCAGGCTCAGGGCGCGTTCCTTGATCTTGGCTACGAGCTCGTCGCCGATGTCGCCGACCGCCAGCAAAACAGATATAGCCATGCAGCGCTCGCCCGCCGAACCGAAGCCGGCGTTTATCGCCTGGTCCGCAGCAAGATCAAGGTCGGCATCGGGCAGTACCAGCGCGTGATTCTTGGCGCCGCCCAGAGCTTGCACGCGCTTGCCGTGGGTTGTCCCGGTCTCGTAGATGTACTTGGCGATCGGGGTAGATCCCACAAAGGAGATCGACTGGACATCGGGGTGTGTTAGCAGCCCATCCACAGCCACCTTGTCGCCATTCAAGACGTTGAAGACACCGTCTGGAAGCCCGGCCTCCTTCCACAATTCGGCAACCCAGAGCGCGGCCGTCGGCACCTTCTCGCTCGGCTTCAGCACTACGGTGTTCCCCGCAGCGAGCGCAATCGGATAGAACCACATGGGTACCATCGCGGGGAAGTTGAACGGCGAGATGATGCCGACTACGCCTAGCGGCTGCCGCGTTGAGTGCACATCGATCTTGGTGGATGCGTTCTCGGTGAATCCGCCTTTGATCAAATGGGGAAGACCGCATGCGAACTCGACGACCTCCTGGCCACGGCTGACCTCGCCAAGGGCGTCGGAGAGGACCTTGCCGTGCTCGGAGGTGATGATCGCGGCTAGCTCCTTCTTCCGCGCGTTCAGCAACTCCCGGAAGGCAAAGAGGATCTGAGTGCGCCTTGTCAGTGACAGGTCACGCCACTTTGGAAAGGCGGCCGAGGCCGCGGCGACGATTTCATTGACGTCGTCATCTGATGCCAGCGCGAGCTGCGCGGTGACTTCGCCAGTAGCCGGGTTCGTGACATCGGAGAAGCGCCCGCTGCTGCCCTCAAAAATCTCGCCGGCCTTCCAGTGGTAAACGGTCGTTGCCATCTCTGTTTCCTATCTCACAGTGCTGCTGAAGTGCTGTTGGATGATCACGATCAGTTCGTGATCTTGCTCGACCGGAGTTGCTCCACGGCGTCAGTGCCGAAGTGCTTGCCAACCAGCGCGAGCGCCTTGTCACGCTGGCGCTCCGATACCCCGCGCGCGTCTTCCTCCCACCCGAAGACGCAGCTGCTGATCACGCCGTCGAAATCGACGGTCGCGAGCGCAGCGAAGACCGCGTCATAGTCCACCTCGCCCATACCCATCTCCATGTGCTGGTGCACTCGGGCGGGATTGCCGGGCGGGTTGGAGATATAGCGCAGTCCATTCGAGGTCAGGTGGTTCCAGGCGTCAGCGAGGTGGACATAGCGCACCTTGTCGCCGGCTGCCTCGATGATCGTTGCCGGGTCATGGCCTTGGTGGAACGCGTGTGGAGTGCAGTACAGGAAACCGATCCATTCCCGGTTCAGACCACGGATCATGTTCAGTGCCTCCAGGCCATCCTCGATGAAGTCGTCAGGATGCGGCTCGATGATCAGCTGCACTCCCTCCCGCTCGAAGATCGGCAACAGCTCATCCATCGACTTCAAGAAATGAGCCTCGGCTGTCTCCGGTGCCTCCGGCCTGCCGTTGAACTCGGAGTTGATCACCTCGACTCCGAGGCCGACAGTGATCTGGATGACCCGCTTCCAGGCGCGTACGGCGGCCTGCCGCTGGTCCTCATCTGGACCTGACCAGCGCAGCACCGGGAGCACTGAGGCTATGCCGACGCCGGCGTCGCTGGCGATCTTCTTCAGCCTCTTCACCCCCGCATCGTCGACCCGCGGGTACTTGAAGAACGGAACGAAGTCTGCCTTGGGCGAGAGCTCCATCCAGTCGTAGCCGAGGCTGGCCACGATGTCGGGCAGTTCGTAGACCGAGCTGCTCGAGTAAAACATCTGTGGGTCGAGGGCAAGCTTCACGGCCAAGCTCCTTCCAGATCGGGCGCCTGAATGCCCCCGTGCGGTTCCTCGGCCTCGATGGAGGCAGCCGACTTCCCGCCTGCGAGGTGAACATGAAACTTCGCGCCACTCCGGAGCGCGAGAACGCCAGCCTCACAGACCGCAACGGCCGCGTACCCGTCCCAGGCGCTCGGGCCGTCGATGGTTCCGGCTTTGGCCGCATCCACCCACCGCTGCAGCTCAGTGTCGTACGCCCGCCCGAATCGCTCCACGAAGCTCGGCGTCAGCGTCCCGCCCCAGCGGCCGTCGGTTGACTTGAGCTGCAGGTTCTGGTCCAGCCCGATGAATGCGCTGCCCTTCTCGCCTACGACCTCGGTGCGTACCTCGTAGGCGACACCGGTCCTGACGAATATCTCATCGGTGACGATGGCACCAGACTCTGTCTCGAAGATCACCAGCATGGGATCGTGTGTGCCATGCGGCGCATTGCCGGTGGCAGCTCCCTTGATCACCTCGACGCTGGTGAGCTCCTCACCCAGTAAGAACCGCACTGAGTCAACCTCATGCACCACCGAGTCTCTGATCATGAACTCAGATGTGAAATGATCACCGACCGCCGGGTTGCGATGGGTGCAGTGCACAATCAGTGGATTGCCCAACGCGCCGCCGGCGATCAGCTTCCTCAGCGCCACGTATTCAGGATCGAAACGCCGCATGAAACCGACCTGGATGAGCTGCTTGCCAAGCGCCTTCTCCTTCTGCACGATCGCATAGGAAGAGGCGATGTCGGTAGTCAGCGGCTTCTCACAGAGCACCGGGATGCCCCGATCCAGACACGCGTTCACTTGTTCGTAGTGGACAGCACCTGGGCTGGCGACGAGCACCGCATCTACCTCGGGATCGTTGATGGCGGCAATCGGATCGGCCTCCACCCGCGCGCCTACCTTGCCAGCGACGTCGGCCGCCGTGTCGGCAAGGAAGTCATTGACGACGGTGACCCGGGCTCCCCGGACCCGCTTACTCAGAGCGTCCACATGAAACGCGCCCATCATGCCGACACCGAGAACGGCGATCCTCAGGTCATCAGTCATTGCTGCCTCCGAAACTCGATGGTCGCTCCGCTGCAGGAGCTGAGATACGCCTTCGTGCGCTTGGCGATGGGGAGCGGTAGGTCTGGAGAGCACGGGTAGAGGTCGTGTTCGATGATGCCCTCGATGTCACGATCCAGGCCCGCCACCGCCTCGAGCAGGGGCGGCATGTCCGGTACCCCGAGCGGCGGCTCGATCATGGCGCCCATGCGTACGGCTTCGGGAAAGGAAAGGTCCTTGTCCAGCACCTTGGCGACGATCTCCGGGTTGACTTGCTTCAGGTGCAGGTAGCCGATTCGGTCCGGATACTTTTCGATCAGTTCGAGGCAGTCACCGCCGTAGTAGGCAATGTGCCCGGTGTCGAAGCAGAGGTTCACCCACTCGGGATTGGTGGACTCCAGGAGTCGTTCGATGTCTGGCTGGTAGCCGACATGGCTGTCGGCGTGGGAGTGGAACTGCACGTGCAGGCCGTACTCCTCCAGAATCCTTCGCCCCAGTTCGTCTAAGCCGCCGGTCTTCTGTTTCCACTGCTCGGCGGTGAGCTCACGATCCTCCACCGGCTCCCCGGTCTTGTGGTGCCGCCACACATCGGGTATCACCACGATGTGCTTCCCCCCGAGGGCTTGGGTCAACGCGGCCACGTCGGTCACCTGCGTCCACACTGCGTCCCAGGAGTCTGGGCGGTGCAGATGCTCGAACACGGTTCCCGCCAGCACACCGAGGTTATGCGACTCGAGCTGGGCTCTCAGCTCCGCTGGGTCCTTTGGCAAGTAGCCGTATGGCCCGAGCTCGATCCATTCGTAGCCGGCCTCGGCGACCTCGCGCAGGAACACATCGGGGGCCACCTGCTCAGGATCGCTGGGAAACCACACTCCCCACGAGTCCGGTGCGGTACCGATCGTGATCGTGGATGACACATACCCTCCTTACAAGAACAGCTTCTGGGTCGCCTTGTGCTCGTCGTCGGTCTTGCGGGCCGTGCCCCCCGCTGAAGTGGTGTCTGGCATGCTCAAGCCTCCTCGACAGTTTGCGAAAGAAGCCTCGGATCGACGGACTGGGCCTCCCAAGTACTGCGTACCCAGGCCTGGTCCGGATGATCGGAGATCTTCCAGGCTCTTTCGGCACCGGGACCGGCCATCACGTTCAAGTAGTACATGTCGAAGCCGGGCGCCGCGACACAGGGGCCGTGCCAGCCGTACGGCACCAGTACGGTGTCGCGATCATGGACCTCCTCCAGCACATCGATCTCATGACCGGGCGACGACGACGTCCGCATGAACCCGAAGCCCGGCTGGCCGTCAGGACCTGCTGCGATCTCGAAGTAGTAGATCTCCTCCAGCTCCGACTCGGTCTCGCTCGCCTCGTCATGCTTGTGGGCGGGGTAGGAAGACCAGTTGCCCGCTGGTGTGATCACTTCACATGCGATGATCTTGGCGGCATCCAACGCACCTGGAGTCCCGAAGTTCCGCACCTGCCGGCTGGACTGGCCGGCGCCGCGCAACTCGATCGGCACCTGCGATGCGGCGATGTATCGCAGCGGCTGCGCCGACTGGGCTCGCGCGCCGCACAGCGCGAAGCGACCTCCAGTCGCCGATCGCAGGTTCACCTTCTCCCCCGTGCCCAGGTAGGCAAGATCGGTCGGCCCGGCGAAGACCGAAGCCCGGCCGTCGAGCTCGCAACGCGTGTCGTCAACATCGACGGCAACCGAGCCGTTGAGTGGCAGAAGGATCACCTCGTCGGAGCCAGTGTCGAAACCGTGACTGCCCCCGGGTTCGAGCGAGATGATCTTCAACGATGAGTAGCCCCAGCCCGCTGACTCGGGAGTCACCTCGAGTTCGTAGCGACCCGACCCGGCAAATCCAGACCGCAGTAGGTAGCGCGAATCCATGATCATTACCTGACGAGCGATGCAGCGGTATCGACTGCCTTCGCGACATCATC
>DASRJV010000124.1:0-7948 GCA_035649295.1 Propionibacteriaceae bacterium | reverse complement strand
GCTCCCGCGTGCCGCGTACCCGCGGATCGTATTCGCCGTCGACCTTCGGTAGGCCGTAGTCGTGGTGATCTTCGATCTCGAGCACCTCGAGGGTGTTTACGTCGACGATGATCTTGAGTCCGGAGATCAAGTGTGCGTAGGGATTCCCCTCCGGTGTCTCGCGCATCCATATGTCGCACCAGCCGAGGCGACGGTCGCGCCACTGCTCAGGCATCACCGCTGCTCCGTAGGTCCAGACGTCGAAGAGCACCAGTGATGGATCGGTTATGCCGCGCGACGCGAGTCTCGCAAGCACTTCTGGGTGCTCATGAAGGGCATGATCAACGTCGTGGTACTCGTCGAGGGTGAAGTTCGGACAAACACCGGGCTGGTGAGTCCACGAGTCAACCCGATCACCGACGAGGTCCACGACCGCCTCGTACGTCTGGTTGGTCTCCCGATTCAGTAAGACGGAAAGCGAGCGCCTTGGCACTGCGTCGCCCGGTTTCCAGGCCTTGACCTCGGCCTTGGGCGGCTCCTGCAGCTCAATCGACGCGAAACGCCAGGAGTCTGAAACACCCTGGTCTCGTCTCAAGATGGCCGCTGTGGTCTGGAATTCGGTCGAGGAAAGCGGATCCAGAGGGTGAGCGGCCATAGGTGCGAGTCCTCTCTCAACGAGCCCACGGTCGAGTGCCACCTCACCGTTGAGCTGAGACCCTGCAAAGTCCTACTCCGCATGATCGCATGCCTGGACCTCATCGCATATAGGCGGATATTGCGAGAGTGAGGACGGATATTGCAAGAACGAGAAAGCTAGAACCCCAACCGGTTCAGGTGCTTGGCGTCCCGTTGCCACTCTTTGAGCACTTTCACGCGTAGATCAAGATAGACAGGAGTTCCGAGCAAGGCCTCGATCTGCTGACGAGCTACGGTGCCGATCTCTGCCAGCCGGCTACCCCGATGTCCGATCAGGATGCCCTTCTGCGAGTCGCGCTCGACGATCAAGGACGCATAGATATCGAGCAAGGGCCGCTCCACCGGCCGCGCGTCACGGAGCCCCATCTCCTCTACCGTGACCATGATCGAGTGCGGCAACTCCTCGCGTGCCTCCTCCAGTGCAGCCTCGCGGATCAGCTCGGCAACCAACGTCTCCTCCGGCTCGTCGGTGATCTCACCGTCTGGATAGAGCGGCGGGCCTTCCGGAAGCAGCCCGACGAGGGCGTCGGTCAAAACGTCCAGCTGGAAGTGTTGGGTTGCCGACACCGGGATGATCGCCGTCCAGTTGATGTTGAGCGAACCCTCCAGTGCACCAATGCTCGTCAGATGCTCTGCCATCCGCTCCGGCGAAGCCAGATCGGATTTGGTCGCGATCGCTACCAGGCTTGGCTTACTCGTCAGCGCAGCGAGCTCACCGACCAGGTATCGATCGCCGGGGCCGATTCGCTGATTGGCCGGAAGACACACTCCCACCACGTCTACCTCTGACCAGGTGGCCCGGACGACATCGTTGAGCCGCTCGCCCAGCAGCGTTCGTGGCTTGTGCAGACCTGGAGTGTCGATCAACACGAGCTGCGCCTCCGGCCTATGCACGATGCCGCGTACGGCGTGCCGCGTGGTTTGCGGCTTTGAGGAGGCGATGACGATCTTCTGCCCGACCAACGCATTCGTCAGCGTGGATTTGCCGGCGTTGGGGCGCCCCACTATGGAAGCGAAGCCTGACCGAAACGCTGGTGGTGTCGCCGGGGTCATGAGTCGTTGACCTTGTGGACGTTTTGACGGCCGTGCTGCGAAACGCCCCCTCGACCACCCAATATCGGAGTCGTTTCGACGGCTGTGCTGCGAAACGTCCGCGGTGGGGCGCAGGGCATCACAACTCGGTCACCGAGACCACCTCGCCCTGGAGGTCCACGTGCCAGATTTCCGCGGTCGGCTGCGCAAGATCGCGCAGCACATCCAGGTCGGCTTGGTTCGGCGCAGCTCCGGCGACAGCGGCGGCTTCGAGCCCCGCGGCGCCGGATGAGGCTGCCATCGCGACCGCGACGGCGACGGCCGACAGCTCCAGATGGGGTATCCGGACGCCGGCACCGGCATAGCTGCGGCCGTCAGAATCCCGTACGCACGCACCCTGCTCCGCTCCGGTACGGGCAGCGGCAGACCGGGCAAGGGCAATGATCTTCCGGTCCTCCGGATTCTCAGGAATTAAGGACTTCTCGACAGCCGCACCGCTCACGAGGCGCGCGCCTGCTCGGAGACGATTCGGGTGGCCGCATCCGCTCGGGCATCTGCTTCGGACTCCACCGAGGAGATCTTGGTGACGATCACGGTCCCGATCTTGTTCCGACGGCCGGCGGATCGCTCGGCCACCAGCTCTAAACCGTCATACTTGACTACCGAGCCGGCGATGGGCACCTTGTTGAGGTGCTTAGCCATCAGGCCGCCGACTGTCTCGACGTCCTCGTCGTCGAGCACCAGACCGAAGAGTTCACCGAGCTCGTCGACCGGCAACCGTGAGGACACGCGGTAGCGGTCCTTCGCGAGCTTGGTGATGTCGGTGTTCTCCTCGTCATACTCGTCGGTGATGTCACCGACGATCTCTTCGAGGATGTCCTCGATCGTGACCATCCCGGCTGTGCCACCGAATTCATCAACCACGATCACCAGATGGACTCGTTTGGCCTGCATCTCCTGCAGCAATTCGTCCACGGGCTTGGAGTCCGGGCAAAACACCGGTTTGCGCATCATCGAGCCGACCCGCTCTGTGGACTGTGCGTCCGGCTTGTCGTAGATCCGTCTGATCACGTCCTTGAGGTAGAGCACCCCCACCACGTCATCGATCCCGTCACGGATGACCGGAATCCGGCTGAAGCCCGATCGGAGCGCCAGCGAGACAGCCTGCCGCAGTGTCTTGTACTCCTCGATAAAGACCATGTCGGTACGGGGCACCATCACCTCGCGGGCAATCGTGTCGCCCAACTCGAATACCGAGTGAATCATCTTGCGTTCGCCAGACTCGATCTCGTCCCTGGCCTCGGCCAGGTCGACCAGCTCACGCAGTTCCGCCTCGGTGGCGAACGGCCCATCGATGAAACCCTTGCCCGGAGTGAGCGCATTTCCGATCAAGATGAGCAATCGTGGGAAGGGCCCGAGCACTGTGGTAATCGCTACGATCGGTCCTGCGGCGGCGCAGGCGACCCGGTCTGCATGCTGACGGCCAAGGGTGCGCGGTGCCACACCCCACGCAATGTAGGAGACGATGATCATAATGCCGGAAGTTACGGCCCCGGCCTGCCATGTCTTGGGGATCAGACCAAAAACGACATTCGCAACCAGAACGATCGCCGAGATCTCGATCATGCTTCGGACGAACAGCGCCGTGTTCAGATAGCGCGGTGGGTCGTCGACGATCTTGCGGACTCGTTGCGCGCCAGGCATACGTTCCTCGACCAGCCCGTTGGCACGGGCCTTGGAGAACGACGACAGAGCCGCCTCTGCGGCCGCCGACAGCCCCGCGAGGATCATCAGTACGAAGGCGATGCTGAGCTGGAGCCAATATGCCGCTGTCATGACGAGCCTTCTGGGCGGTCCGGGCGCTGTGCAGCCCACGCCGAGATGATCTTGTCGGTGAGACCGAACATCTCCGCATGATCTTCGGGGTTTGCATGGTCGTAGCCCAACAGGTGTAACAGCCCGTGCACCAGCAGGTACTCGGCTTCATCGCTGGTGGAGCGTTGATGCTCACGCGCCTGTCGGTCCGCCACCTCTGGGCACAGCACGATGTCGCCGAGCAGGCCTATCGGAGGCTCCTCGCCGTCAGCCGGTGGGCGCAGCTCATCCATCGGGAAGCTCAGCACATCGGTGGGACCTGACTCCCCGAGATACTTCTCGTGGTACGCGCTCATCGTGGCTTCGTCGACGAGCAAGATCGAAAGTTCGGCCAGCGGATGAATTCTGAGCTGGTCGAGGGCGAACGTCGCCAGTCGGACCAGGGCCGCATTGTCAACCTCGATACCGGACTCGTTGCTGATGTCGATGCTCATATCCGAGCTCCCAGCAAGGGCCGGATCACTGCGGCCATCGCTTAGCGACCTGGACGCAGCGACGGCGCAGATCCGGCCGACTCTGACCGCAAGCCGTCGGCATGACTTGCCTCGAACTTGTCGTACGCCGCGACGATTCTGCCCACCAGTTTGTGCCGCACCACGTCATGGTTGGTCAGGTTGCAAAACGCGATGTCGTCGACCTTGTCGAGAATGCCTCGCACCACCCGCAAGCCACTGCGCGTACCACCGGGCAGGTCAACCTGGGTGATGTCGCCGGTCACCACCATCCTGGAGCCAAACCCAAGGCGGGTCAGGAACATCTTCATCTGTTCCATCGAGGTGTTCTGCGCCTCGTCCAGAATGATGAAGGCGTCGTTCAGGGTGCGCCCTCGCATGTACGCCAGCGGCGCAACCTCGATCGTGCCGGCGGTGAGCAGCCGGGGAATCGAATCCGGATCGAGCATGTCGTGCAACGCGTCGTAGAGCGGGCGCAAATAGGGGTCGATCTTGTCACTCAGGGTGCCAGGGAGGAAGCCGAGGTGCTCGCCGGCCTCCACCGCAGGTCGGGTCAAGATGATCCGGTTGACCTGCTTGTCCTGCAGGGCGCGAACAGCCTTCGCAACCGCCAGATAGGTCTTTCCGGTTCCAGCAGGACCGATGCTGAATACCACGGTGTGCTTGTCGATCGCGTCGACGTACCGCTTCTGGTTGAGTGTCTTCGGCCGTATCGTCTTACCCCGCGAGGACAAGATGTTGTGGGTGAGCACGTCGGCGGGCCGGGCTTCTTCCCGTGCCGTCAGCATTGCGCAGATCCGCTCGACCGCGTCCGCGGTCAGTCCCTGGCCGGTTCGCAACACCGTGACCAGCTCAGTGATCACGTCGATGGCGAGGTCGACCGCGGCCGGAGAACCAGTGAGGGTGATCTCGTTACCCCGGACGTGTATGCCCGCCTCGAGCTCGCGCTCCAGGATGTGCAAGAACTCATCGCGGGGGCCGAGGATGTTCACCATCTCCACCGACGCCGGAACCGTCACCCGGCGCAGCTCCTCCAGACCGTCATCGGCTCTCGGGCCCGATGCCTTCCTCAGCGAATTCGAGGCAGACGATTCTCGAGGACGGGCGCCGGACGCATCAGGTGCGCTGGCCGTGATCTCTGACCTACTCAGTTGTTCCTCACAGACGATGGCGAATGTCAACACCTCATCCTAGGTCAAGAGCCTGCGACACCCCCAACCAAATTGAGAGCTGCTCGCGCATCGCGCGCGATGGATCCGCCGTCGTCGTCGTCGCTCGCAGAGGAAGAACGCCTCCGCTCGCTCCTCCTCCGTGCGGCGGGCGCGCGATTACCGACGCTCGCAGCTAACGTAGCGAGTGGTTGCGTCCGACTCGACCGCAAAACGATCGGTGGCAGCGACCAGCGCCTCGAGGATGCCGGGCTCGGAGAATGCATGACCGGCGACAGGCACGACCGTGAATTCGGCATTTGGCCAGGCTTGATGCAAGTCATATGCCGTTACGGCGGGAGTCGCCACGTCGTAACGACCTTGAACGATGACACCTGGAATGTCGGCCAGCCGGCCGGCATTGGCGATCAGCTGACCTTCCCCGAACCAGCCGCGGTGAAAGAAGTAGTGGTTCTCGATGCGCGCGAAGGCCAGCGCAAAGGTCGGATCACCGAACTGAGCGATCAGGCTCTCATCGGTCTCAAGAGTGATCGTGGCCGCCTCCCACGTGCTCCAGGCAACTCCGGCCGGCCCATGGACAGCCGGATCGGGGTCGAACAGCAAGTCGTGATAGGCGGAAATGGTGTCGCCTGCAAAGGACGCGCCACCCAGCGGAGCTAGGAACATCTCGTACCGTTCCGGAAACAGCTGCCCGGCGGGACCGTTGTAGTAGAAGTCGAGCTCGCTGCGCCGGAGTGTGAAGATTCCTCGCAGCACCAGCTCTGTGACCCGGTCACGGTGTTCCTCGGCGTAGGCCAAGGCAAGCGCGCTGCCCCAGGAGCCACCGAAGACTTGCCACCGCTCGATACCGCGATGCTGACGGAGCCGCTCGATATCTGCAACCAGGTGCCACGTGGTGTTGACGCCTAGATCGGCTCCCGATTCGCTGGCATGCGGCCGGCTCTGGCCACAGCCGCGTTGATCAAAGAGCACGACGCGATAGCGCGCCGGGTCGAACAGCCGACGCACCTTTGGGTTAAGCGCTCCACCGGGTCCGCCGTGTAGGAAGACAGCTGGCTTGCCCGAAGGATTTCCGCACTCCTCCCAATAGATCTGCTGGCCGTCACCGACATCGAGCATCCCGCGGGCGTACGGCTCGATCGGTGGGTAGAGCGGATCAGTACCTCGATGCCCGGCCACGTGCGTTGTCGACGGACTAGAGCGGACGCTCGTCGTCGGGAACGATGTGTACAGCGGCCTCCTCCGCGCTCGCCGCTCCGCCGTCGATTCCGACATCGGTACCGACTAGATCGGGCTCGGCATCCGGTCCAATGCCCTCGTTGGGGTCGACCAGCCGACCGGCCCGCTCCTCCCCCACCTCACCGTCGTCCACGATCTCCTGCTCCTGAAATGCGTCTGGGTCAGGCTCGGGGATCTCCTCATCGAGGCGCTCGTCCAAGGTCTCGTGCTCACCCTTGCGGATCAGTGGCGAGTAGCGCTCAGGTGGCGAGTAGCCCTCATCGAGCGGATCGTCCACGCCACGATCGACCAACGATCGTTGTGGCTCAATCTGGTCTAGCTGCTCTGACTCATCGGGGATCTCATTGGGGTACTCACTCATGTGGCCAGCCTGCCATGACCACCCCTAGGATCGCTCGGCGTGACCACACTGCACGACAACCGGCAGCGGGATTCTTCCTCAGCTGTGTCGTTCGCGACCGCACCAAGCGGCACCTACGCCGTGATCGTCGCAGTCTTCTGCGGCCTGCTGCTGATCTCCAACATTGCCGCGACCAAGACGATCACCGTCGTTGATGGGCTGCCTGAGTTTCTCGGAGGTGGCATTTTCACTGATGGCGGTGCGTTTCTCTTCCCGCTGACCTACATCGTCGGCGACGTACTCGCCGAGGTGTACGGCCTTCGCCAGGCCAAGCGGGCCATCTGGGTTGGCTTCGCACTGGGCGCACTCGCCTCTCTCACTTTCCTTGCAGTCGGAGCAGCACCGCCTGGACCCGGGTACGAGAACCAGGAGGCCTTCCTGGCGGTGCTGGGTTTTGTGCCGCGGATCGTGCTGGCCAGTCTGGCCGGGTATCTGGCGGGTCAGCTGCTCAACGCGTACGTGGTCGTCAAGATCAAGGAGCGGACCAAGGAACGCCACTTGTGGGCGCGGCTCATCGGATCGACTGTGGTGGGCGAGTTTGCCGACACGGCGTTGTTCTGCTTCATTGCCTTCGTTGGGGTGTTCCCGACCTGGAGTGGCCTGATCAGCTACGCCGTAGCGGGCTACGTCTACAAGGTGATGGTGGAGGTGATCTTGCTCCCGGTCACCTACGCGGTGATCAAAGCGATCAAGAAACGAGAGCCGGGGTACGCGGTCCAATCTGGCGTGGCAGCAGCGGTACATCAAATGCGTTTGGTAGTCGCCGTTGCCGACTACGACGCCGCAGTGCGGTTCTATCGTGACGAGCTTGGACTGGTCCTCGAGGAGACCTACGACGGAGAAAACGGCGCTCAGGTGATGATCTTGGGCGCTGGCCGGGCAACCCTGGAGCTGTCCAATCGACCGCAGATCGACTTGATCGACACGGTGGAAGTCGGTCGAACCGGAGTAAGCGGGAAGTATCGGGTGGCCTTCGAAGTCGACGACTCGAGCAGCGTCACTGATCGGTTGGTCTCCGCCGGCGCTGAGCTGATCGCGCCCCCGACGGTCACTCCGTGGCGTTCGCTCAACGCACGACTACAGGGACCGGGCGAGGTGCAGCTGAC
>DASRJV010000123.1:0-19178 GCA_035649295.1 Propionibacteriaceae bacterium | reverse complement strand
CGGGTCGGGGACAGGACTGGCTCGTCCGAGCTCCGGTGCTGATAGTCGTCACCGGTCCTCAACTCGCGCAATGGCTCCAGGTCCCAGTGGGCACTCGAGTTGCCGCGGACGGGCGTCTGGAGGCGGCGGACCAAGGCTCGGACGTGGCGGCGGTGCTTCGTGTGCGCGGCTCGCCGCTCGTGGTCGAGCAGCCTTCCGCAGGGCTTCGCCTCGTGGAGCGGGTACGCGCCGGATTGCGACGAGCAGTCGCCGATCGCCGACCGGAGCCGCGCGGGTTGGTGCCTGCCCTGGTGCTGGGCGACACCTCCGGTCTGGAGGAGGATCTGACCCGAGACTTTCAAAGCACGGGTTTGACGCATCTAACGGCAGTGTCCGGCGCAAACCTCACGCTGCTGCTCGCGTTTCTGTTGACCGCGGCGCGTTGGCTGGGTGTCAGAGGTTGGTGGCTGCGCGGCGTTGGGCTAGCTGGAGTGGTCGTCTTTGTCGCTTTGTGTCGCACCGAGCCAAGCGTGCTGCGCGCGGCTGCGATGGGGCTGGTGGCCTTGGCGGCACTCGGATCTGGATCCAGGTCGGCCGGCTTGCGCAACCTCGCGGTAGCCATGATGATCTTGCTGCTGGTGGATCCATTCCTCGGCAGATCCCTTGGCTTCGCGCTGTCGGTGCTCGCATGTGCCGGCATCGTGTGGTGGGCGCGCAGCTGGACTGTGATCATGAATCGCTGGCTACCCTTGATCATTTCCGAATCGATTGCGGTGCCGCTGGCTGCGCAACTCGCCACCATTCCGGTGGTCGCGGCCGTCTCGGAGCGGGTGAGCGTCGCGGGTCTGGCAGCGAATGCACTGGCGGGTCCATTCGTCGGCCCTTCGACAGTGCTGGGATTTGCCGCCGCCGGTACCTCATTGCTGAACGGGACCGTGGCCGCCGTCTTCGGGTGTGGTGCGGCCTGGAGCGCGCAAGTGATCATCTGGATCGCCACGATCGGTTCGCAACTTCCTGGCGCGGAGTGGCACCTGCCGGTGACGCCTGCGATTCTCGTTTGGTTGGCTGTCACGTCCCTTCTGGCTGGGTTGTTGGTGGGGCATGTGATGGCGCGCCCTTGGCTTTCGCTGCTGCTCGGTGGCGTCATGATCATCTGCCTGGGCACCGCACCCCGGCAGCCGGGTTGGCCACCGCGTGATTGGGTTCTGGTTGCCTGCGATGTCGGTCAAGGCGACGGGTTGGTGATACGAACCGGCCGCGGCAGTGCGATTGTCGTGGACAGCGGCCCGGATCCGCCCCCTATGCGGGCCTGCCTGGATCGACTTGGAATAAGGAGTGTGCCGCTGCTGATCATTACCCACTTTCACGCCGATCACGTCAATGGCTTGGCCGGCGTCCTGCAGCACCGCCGCATCGGTCAGCTGTGGCTGAGCCCCCAAGCACCGGCCGGCCCCCTGACTGCGGTGATCAGCAGCCGGGCTATACAAGAGGGGATTCCGCTGAAGGCGCCGCTGCCGGGTACTCGCGCGAGCGTTGGCGATGCGGCACTGCAGGTTCTTGGACCGGTGCAACATGTGGCTACCGATCAGGATGAATCCTCGAAGCAGAATGACAGCAGCCTGGTGATCATGGTTGAGGTGGCAGGCCTGCGGCTGCTGCTTACCGGCGATGTCGAACCGCCCGGCCAGCAGGCGATTCTCGGCACTGGGGCTGACCTTCGTGCCGATGTCCTCAAGATTCCGCATCACGGCTCGGCCCAACAGGATCCGGCGTTCTTCGCCGCCACCCATGCCCGCCTCGCCATTGCCAGCGCCGGCGCGCAGAACGATTACGGTCACCCGGCGCCGCGTACGGTGCAGCTGGTGGAGTCTCTTGGGATGACGATGCTCAGGACTGATCAGAACGGCTCAGTCGCGATCCGGCTGGGCACCGATCGACTGGCTGCGGTCACGCAGCGGTGATTGGAGGGCACTACAACACTGCAACCGGAAACCGAAGCGGCCCGCGCAGAGTGCTACCCAGCCGCATCGTGATCGGCCCCGTCTGCCGGATGTGGGGAAACCGTTCGGCGATGGCCCGGAATGCCCGCGTCAGCTCCAAGCGAGCAAGCGGTGAGCCAAGGCAGTAGTGGATGCCGCCGGAGAAGGCGAGGTGCTCGGCCGGGGACTCACGAGTGATGTCAAAGCTATTGGGTGCGGGGTAGACGTCGGGGTCGCGGTTGGCCGCCGCCAAGAGGGTGATCACCCACTGGTTCCTGGCCAGCAACACATCGCTCACCTCGACTGGCTGATGGGCTACCCGCGCGGTCTGCTGGACTGGAGGGTCGAAACGAAGCACCTCCTCCACGACAGCCGGCGCCCGGTCGGGGTCTGCGACGAGCAGCTCCCACTGCTCTCGGTCGGCGAGCAGCCAGCGCAAACCGCTACCAATCGCGTTGACCGTGGTCTCGAAGCCTGCGATCAGTAGCAGCCGTACCAGCGCCGACAACTCTGCCGGGGTGATTGCCCGGCCTTGCTCCGCCACCAGTGCGGACACCAGGTCGTCGCCGGGCTCTACTGCCCGCCGGTCGAGTAGCTCGGCAAATGTGGTCTGGAGCTCAGCGTCGGCGGCCGCCAGCGTACGGGCCTGGCCGAGCGACCAGATGCCATCCAGGGCTCGGGCGACCGTTGAGCCCAGCCGCCGGAACCGCTCCGGTTCATTGGGCAGACCGAGCAGGTGGGTCACCACGGCAATCGGCAATGGCGACGCGAAAGCGGTCATCAGGTCGAACTCACGTTCGCGTTCGCATTGGTCGAGTAGCCGGTGGATGGCTTGGTCCACCAAGTCCGCGTAGCCCGCCATCCGCCGTGGTGTGAAGGCTGGTGCGGCGAGCCTGCGAATCCGACTGTGGTCGGGCGGGTTGAGTTCGAGCAGGGAGAGGTCCATTCCGACCTGGTGTGCGAGGTCCTCGCTGCCGTCCTCCGGGGATACTCCAAATTTCCGGCTCCGAAGCACCTCATTGCACAGCCGGTGGCTGGTGGTGCTGTAGTTGCCGAGCCTGGTCGGCAACAGCGGCCCCCGCGCGCGCATCTCTTCGTAGATCGGATAGGGGTCGGTGTGGTGGTTCGGCAGAGTGAGGCGGCTGAACAGGTCGCCGCGGACGTGCGCCCAGTAGAGCACCCGCGCTCGTTCCCGATACATGCCGCCCAGGAATCTTGCGGCCTGGACCGCCTTGGTCGCGCTACTCATCTGTAGCCAACTACACCATGATCAACGGGGGGGTCCGGTCGTGGGGTTGATGCGCACGATCTGGCGCTGGCAACTCACCACCGCCTCGGGAGCGACCTCACCTTGGGTGATGTGTCCCTGAGCCGGATCATCGCCACCCGGGACATTGGCGAAGCGCACACCAAGTGTCCCGTCCGGACACGCATACCGCCAGAGCTCTGCGCTGTCGGTCACTCCAATGCCCAAGAGCTCATTTGAGCTGGTGTCGAATCTGTCGGTACCAGCAACGACGATGACATCGCCGTACTGGGCGGCGACGATGCGCCCTGAGATCTTGGCGCCTTCGGGCGTATACGCGATGACCGGCGATAGCGAGACAGGCAGCGTGTGGGTCGAAAGCTGCTGGTAGCCGGAGTAAGCCGTAACCGTTTGGCATGTGAAGCCGCTGATTACCAGCGTCTTTGTCGGCTCCATCTGCGGCGAGGCGGACGTCGGCTGGTCGAGGATCCATGAGCCGCACGTGAAGCGGATCTCATCTGCCGGGGTGCCGTAGGTCAGCTGGTCCACCCTCTTGTCGGCGAGGGCCGTCGCCGGCCAGCCGATTGCCCCTGTCACGATCAGGATTCCAACCACTATCAGGCAGCGGCCGATGAACGCACGGTCGCGGCGTGGCGGCCAAGCCTGGTAGGCAACCCAGACAGCGATGCCGATCAGCAGCCCGCAGAGATAGAGCAGCACGGTGCTACCTGTCCACAACGCGGCGAGTCGCAATGACACCGTATTGTTCTGCAGCGCTAGGGCGGCATCGCGTAGCTCGGGCGCGAACAAACAGCGCCCGACCGCTGTCGGAGCCGGGCCGATGATCGCGTACGCGGCGAGGACCGGCAGACCGCTGTGCCACGTCTTGGGCGGCAGCGGGGCGAGGTTGTCGAGGAATCCGTGAAGAGCGGCGTAGCCAGCACTCCAAACCCAAGTGATCAGCAACGCTACGCCGACCAGCGTGGATCTCACCTCGCCCTTCACCGCAAGCGCGATGACGCTTGCGAGGGCGGCCACCAGGCCGAGTGCGGCAGGGGCCAGCATTGCGGTGCGGCCGAGCCAGTGGCGGGTACGAGACAGCCAGAACAGCGCAAAAGCACACACCAGCAACACCAGCGCCGGCAGTCCCCACTGACCGTTTTGCGCCGGGACCTGTGGTTGGCCTCCACTCGTCAGAGCAGCAGACGCGAGCGGAGACAGCTGCGTGAGCCACAACTCGTGAGCAGGGAAGGCGCTGGTCTCCGGGATCCAGTAATGGATGAAGAAGACCCATTGGGCGCCCAGAGAGATGACCAGAGGGATGGTGGCGGCCATCCGAATCTTGCGTGAGTCTTCCGCTCGTTCGGCGGTAGATGGTCCGAGCGACCCCACATCCGGCCGCGCAGCGCGCGGGTTGGTGTACGTGATCTTGGTCACGACGGGGTGCCGCTCACGTTCATAGGATCAGCCCGTCGTGTCCGCCGCCACGAACTCGACCCGCTCGTGGGGAACGAGCCGGCGCAATGCCTCTCGATCCGAATGGGTACCAACCGACAGTCCGCGCGCTCGCTCCTCCGCCGATCGCAGGGCATGGTCGACCCCGATCCGCAGCACGGAGTCGTCTTCCACCGATCGGACGGACAGCAGTCGGCCGGGACTGCCGTCGACCTGTTTGAACCAGGAGCGAACCAAATCCTCGTAGGAATCCGCCACGGCGGCGACAAAATGCAAGTTGCGATCTTCGAAGGACACTCCGAGTGCCTCCCGGACCCGATTGCCCTCATAGGCGCCAGGCTCCCGATCCACGACGGCGATGACGGTTGCCGCGTTACCAACCTTGGCGCCCGCAATGCCTCGAAGCTCCGGCTCCGCATAGCGGCGCCAGATCCGGCGCAGCCGGGCATCCATAGTCAACTCGGCGGCGAAGGGTGCAGGGGCGGCTGGCGCCAAAGGCGCGACAGGTGTCGGCTTGAGAGCCGCGGCCGCCTGGCCCGACTTCGGCGCGCCGCTATGAGCAATCTGGATCGGGATGGCGCTGTCCTTGGGCCAGCTGACCTCGATGACCTCGAAATTGCGACGCACCAACGCCCCGCCTGCGAATGATCTGGGTAGCCAGCGGTCGGCCAGTACCTGCTGGACCGTCTGGCGACGCAGGTCGGCGAGTCGGTTCATCTTGACGGCGGCATGCATCTCCATCGCCACCTCGGTTTCGACCCGCTGGAGCAGGTACGCCTCGAGTTCGGTCCCATATTCTGCGGCCAGGCCGGCTACGGAGGCGTAGTTGTCGCGATCTGTCAGCTGAACTGTCACCCGGACCAGGCACCGCTCGATCTCATGGCCGTCCAGCGTGATGAGATGGTCGACGGTCACGTCGAGCTCGACAGGAGCGGTATTGACCGCCAGCACCTGGACCGGACGCAGCGACGGAAGCAGGCCGGGCGTCAGGTACTCGCCCGGAAACTTGAGCCTTGGGAGGCTGTCCTGCTCGAAGACGACCACGACGGTGTTCGGCTGGACGTTGACAAGGCGGTCAAGGGGGTGCGGATCGCCGGTGAGCTTCATGCCCAGTGTCGGCTCTTCAGCCGCACTCCTCTCAGGAGCGGTCGAGTCAGTCGGAGTCTGCCGATCAGTAACAACCCGACTGAACAGCGAGGACCAAACCTTTCGGACCACTGACGCCCCTTTCGCGTAGTATCCAGTTTCTCGGCTCATGTATATCAACACCAGTCATCCGTAGGCGTGAATCTGATTTGTGTTGCGAAATGGAACATGGGCGCAACTGTTATCAACCATGGTGTCAGTCGGGGCTGGCATGCTGTGCTGCGTGGCTGCAGCGAGATCTCCCTTCGGTCGGCTGGTCCTGCTCAGCGGGCCGGAGGCACTCCTTGCGGATCGCGCGGTCGCGGCGCTGGAGCAACAGATGCAATCAGAGGCACCTGATGTCGAAGTCTCTGAAATCGAAGCATCCCGGCTGGACGCCGGCAAACTTGCCGAGCTCACGAGCCCGTCACTTTTCGCGAGCCGGCGTGCCGTCGTCATCACCGAGCTGGAGAATCTAGCGCCCGACATCGATGTCGAGTTGATGAACCTCATGGCAGCCCAGCTACCGGATCTCGCCGTGATCGTGGTGCACCGCGGCGTACCGAAGGGCAAGGCGCTCCTGCAAAAGCTGAAATCGGCAGGAGTCGAGGTCATCGAATGCGCGGCTGTGAAGCCGTGGGAGCTGCCGCAGTTCGTCGCAACAGAAGTCAAGCGAGCCGGTAGCGCGATTGACTCGGGTGCCGCCGCTGCCCTGGTCGACGCCGTCGGCCACGACCTTCGGGCGCTGGCAGCAGCAGTCGGACAGCTGCTCTCCGATGGCGAGGGCGATCCCATTACCGTCGATCAGGTACGCCGCTACTTCGGCGGTCGCGCCGAGGTGACCAGCTTTGCGGTGGCAGACGCCGCCTTGGCGGGGCGCACCGGGGTTGCGATGGAGCAGCTCCGCTGGGCGCTTGCCACGGGCGTGGCGCCTGTTCTGATCACCAGTGCCCTGGCGTCCGGCGTCCGCGGTCTCGGCAAGCTGGTCACGGCAAGCGGCGGGCAGCGAGAGGCAGACCTAGCTCGCGAGGTCGGGGTGCCGCCGTGGAAGCTGAAGTCCATGCGGTCCCAAGCGCGTGGATGGGATCAGGGAAGTCTGGCTGCAGCTCTCAAAGCTGTTGCCGCGGCGGATGCAGATGTCAAGGGCGCTGCTGACGACGCCGCGTTCGCCTTGGAGCGCGCGGTCCTCAGCGTTTCGCGCCTGCGGCACTGAATTTCTCTGCCCGCGCGCGGCGTCCTCCGACCACCAGCGGACGCCTAACCGACGCTCGCAGAGCGTGCCCGCGGTTCGCGCTTCTTCTTGCCGGCGGGCTCCAGACGAGCCGCCTTGGACGCGATTGCCGACTTGCGATTGGCAGCCTGATTCTTGTGGATGACGCCCTTGGATGCGGCTTTATCCAGGGCGCGCGAGGCGGCGTGCGCCAGCTCGGTGGCCTTTGCCGCATCTCCAGCGTTCGCGGCCTCACGGAACCGACGAATCGAGGTCTTCAGCGCTGACTTGGTCGCCTTGTTACGCTGACGAGACTTCTCGTTGGTCTTGATTCGTTTGAGCTGGGACTTGATGTTCGCCACGACGGGCCTCTGGAACTCTTCCTTGATGTGGGTATGGGGCGCTGCTGTGCAGGCGCGACCGACCACGCTACCAGCGCCGCCATAGGCGGGCCAAATTCCCCAGAGCAAGTGAGGATGTCTGTTGTGAGTGCTGTGTTCGTGCCGCCGCCCGGCCGCACTGACCCGTCGATCATCCGGAACTTCTGCATCATCGCTCATATCGACCACGGCAAGTCGACCTTGGCCGACCGGATGTTGCAGCTGACCGGTGTCGTCGACGAGCGCTCGATGCGTGCCCAGTACCTGGATCGCATGGACATCGAGCGGGAACGCGGTATCACCATCAAGTCCCAAGCCGTCCGGATGCCGTGGCGGGCTCATGGCAAAGTGGATGACCCGAATGCCGGTGAGACGCATGTACTGAACATGATCGACACGCCGGGCCACGTGGATTTCACCTACGAGGTGTCTCGCTCCCTAGCAGCCTGCGAGGGTGCTGTCCTCCTCGTCGATGCCGCACAGGGCATAGAGGCACAGACTCTGGCCAATCTCTATCTGGCCCTCGATGCCGATCTCCACGTGATTCCGGTCTTGAACAAGATCGACCTTCCTAGCGCGCAGCCGGACAGATACGCCGCCGAGTTGGCCAAAGTCGTTGGCTGTGATCCGGCCGAGGTGCTGCGAGTGTCGGCCAAGACCGGCGAGGGTGTGGCAGGGCTGCTGGACGAGATCGTCGCCCAGATTCCTGCGCCCGTCGGTGATCCGGCCGCACCGGCGAGGGCATTGATCTTTGATTCGGTCTACGACACCTACCGCGGAGTGGTCACCTACGTACGCGTAATGGACGGCGCGCTGTCCCATCGGGAGCGCGTGTTGATGATGTCGACCAAGGCCTCACACGAAACGTTGGAGGTTGGCGTGATCTCTCCGGAGCCGACCAAGGCGGCGTCCCTGGGAGTTGGTGAAGTCGGCTACTTGATCACCGGTGTCAAGGATGTCCGGCAGTCCCGGGTGGGAGACACCGTTACGTCAGTGAAGCGGCCGGCCACTCACGATCTGGGTGGCTATAGGCCTCCGAAGCCGATGGTGTTCGCAGGCCTCTACCCAATCGACGGTGCCGACTATCCAGAACTGCGCGAGGCCTTGGACAAGCTGCAGCTCAACGATGCAGCACTGACGTATGAGCCGGAGACCTCAAATGCGCTTGGCTTTGGATTTCGGATTGGGTTCCTCGGCCTGCTGCATATGGAGATCGTGCGCGAGCGCCTGGAGCGCGAATTCGATCTTGATCTGATCTCCACCGCGCCCAACGTGGTCTACCGCGTGATCATGGAGGATGGCGCCGAGCTGGAGGTGACGAATCCCTCGGAGTATCCGACAAGCGGCAAGATCGCGGAAGTCTATGAGCCGATCGTGAAGGCCACCATCCTGGCTCCAGCAACCTACATCGGCACCATCTTGGAGCTGTGCCAAAACCGTCGCGGGATCCAGCATGGCATGGACTATCTGTCCGAAGATCGAGTCGAGATCCGCTACACGCTGCCGCTGTCGGAGATCGTCTTCGATTTCTTCGATGCTCTCAAGTCCCGGACCAGGGGTTATGCGAGCTTGGACTACGAGCCGTCGGGTGAACAGCTTGCCGACTTGGTCAAGGTCGACATCTTGCTGCAAGGTGAGCCGGTCGATGCGTTCTCGGCGATCGTGCACAAAGACAAGGCCTATTCGTACGGCGTCATGATGACGGCCAAGTTGAAGGAGCTGATCCCTCGGCAGCAGTTCGAAGTTCCGGTGCAGGCGGCCATCGGTTCGCGGGTGATCGCGCGCGAGACCATTCGGGCAATGCGCAAGGATGTCTTGGCCAAGTGCTACGGGGGCGACATCACCCGAAAGCGCAAGCTGCTTGAGAAGCAGAAAGAGGGCAAAAAGCGAATGAAGATGGTCGGCCGCGTTGAGGTGCCACCGGAGGCTTTCGTGGCCGCTCTCTCGAGTGGCGCCGAGACGGCAAAGGCTGACCGGAAATAGCCCTATGCAAGGATCTCTTCGCGAGCAGAGCCTAAGGAGAAACTGTGTTTGCGCTTAAGTTCACCGAGTACGGCGGGCCCGAGGTCATCAGGCTAGGCGAGGCGCCAGAGCCGCATGCAGGACCAGGACAAATTCGCATCGTCGTGCGGGCCGCAAGCGTCAATCCGATGGACTGGAAGCTCCGGTCTGGGATGCTCGCCCAGGGCAAGCCGTTGGAAGACACCACCTATCTGGGTTTCGACGCCGCCGGGGTGGTTGACGAGGTCGGAGAGGGCGTGACCGGCGTGAGCGTCGGCGACGACGTGTTTGGCCTAGGCAAGAACACGAATGCGGAGTACGCGGTGCTCAATTCCTGGGCCCATAAGCCGGCATCGGTGGACTGGGCTGTCGCAGCGGCGGCCGGCACAGTGGCTGAGACGGCCGAACGCGTGCTGCGGCTGCTGGACGTAAAGGAAGGCGACACGATCTTCATTGACGGTGGCGCCGGCGGGGTCGGCTCTGCCACGACCCAGATCGCTAAGGCGCGCGGTGCGACTGTGATCGCATCGGCGAGCGAGGCCAACCAGGACTATCTCCGCGAGATCGGCGCCATTCCAGTGGTCTACGGCGAGGGGATGGTGGACCGGGTGCGGGCCCTTGATATCGACAAGATCGACGCTGTGCTCGACGCAGTAGGGAAGACACGCATTGAGGATCTGATCAGCCTGGCACCTGAGCCATCCCAGGTCGTCTCCATCGCCAACTGGGCAGCTGCCGCAGCCGGTGCCCGGGTCAGCGGTGGCGCGGGTGAGAGCCAGCCGATGGAGGCTCTCGCTGAGGCCGCCGAGCTGCTGGATCACAGCAAGCTGGTAATCAAGATCCAGACGTTCCCCTTCGACCGAGCCGCTGAAGCGCACCAGATCAGCCAGGACGGCCATATTCGCGGGAAGCTCGTCCTCATCCCCTAACCGAGTTGTCAGCGCCGGTGGCTGCTCGCGCGACCACAGACGCTGACAAGTCGGCGAGGCCGGTGGTCAGATCGATCTTGGCGCGCCAGTCGAGGGCTCGCTCGGCAGTTGAACAGGCTGCTGGTTCGGCTGGAGTGAAGTTTCCAGGGCGTGGAACATTAGCCTCGAGGTATGCCGTCGGTCCTGCCTGAAGGAGAACCTGCCCCGAGTGACGGCTCATTGCCTGAGCAGGTGCGGCCCGAGATCCCGCTTCGACCTCTAGGCATTTACGTCCATGTCCCTTTCTGCATCACCCGCTGCGGCTACTGCGACTTCAACACCTATACCGCGGCCGAGCTGGGGACTGAGCCGGGAGCCGGCCGCGCCGGCTACATTGACGCCGCGATCCAGGAGTTGGAATTGGCGGCTCGAGTGCTGGGCCCGGAGGCGCCAGCAGTCTCGACGATCTTCGTCGGCGGCGGCACTCCGACGGTGTTGCCGCCGGATGATCTTGGTCGGCTGATCACGGCGGTGCGTGACCACTTCGGGCTCGTAACGGACGCGGAGGTCACCACCGAATCCAATCCCGAGTCGATCGACTCCGCGGGTCTGCACCGGCTCCGCGAGCTGGGCTTCAACCGGATCTCCTTCGGTATGCAGTCGGCTGTGCCACACGTGCTCGCGACTCTCGACCGCGTCCACTCACCTGGCCGTCCCCTGCAGGCTGTTGCCGAAGCGAAGGCAGCCGGGTTCGCCAATATCAGTCTTGACCTGATCTACGGAACGCCAGGGGAGTCGGCCGCCGACTGGAGGGAAAGCTTGGATGCGGCGCTATCAGCGGCTCCAGAGCACATCAGCGTCTACGCGTTGATCGTGGAGCAAGGCACCCGACTGGCGGCTCGGATCCGGCGCGGCGAGCTCCCGCCGCCCGATGATGATGATCTTGCCGAGAAGTACCTGATTGCCGACGAACGGCTCGCCACCGCTGGCCATACCGTCTACGAGGTGAGCAACTGGTCCACGAGCGCGGCGGCGCGCTGTCGCCACAATCTGGGTTATTGGCGCAGTCATCATTGGTGGGGCGTCGGGCCGGGTGCGCACAGCCACGTTGGTGGAGTTCGGTGGTGGAACGTCAAGCATCCGGCGGCATACGCATCCAGGCTTGCCTCAGGCGTCTCCCCGGCCCAGGCGCGAGAAGTTCTCTCGGCAGCGGACCGGCGGGTGGAGCGGATCTTGCTCGAGCTCCGCCTCGCCGATGGTCTCAGCACGTCGCTACTCACCGTGGGCGAGCGGAATCGTCTTCCTGATCTTTTCGACAGGCGACTTGCAGTGGTCGAGAACGAGATGTTGATCTTGACGCGGGAGGGAAGATTGCTCGCCGATGGCGTGATCCGCGATCTGCTCGATTGATGGGTATGTGCGCGCATTTGCCCCGACGGTTGGAGCCCGGTGGTTGCCTGGGTGGCGTGGCGGCCCTGGCAATATTCCCGCTGAATTCGGTGCTGTTCCCGTACATGCCTTTGCGGCTGCGTGTCTTCGAGGAACGCTACTTGATCATGCTTGCCGAGCTGCTGCGCAGTGAGGATGCGCGATTCGGCGTGGTGCTGATCGAGCGCGGGCCGGAAGTAGGCGGTGGGGAGAAGCGCTTCGGTGTCGGCACTATCGCCGAGATCACCCGACTTGGTGCCCAAGAAGGGTTTGTCGGCCTGGTCGCCCAGGGCAGCCAGCGCTTCGAGGTCGCAGAGTGGCTGGACGACGCGCCACATCCACGCGCCGAGGTACGCGAGATAGCGGAGCTGGAGTGGGACCACGATCTGTGGCAGCTGCGTGAGGAAACTGAGCAGCTGGTACGCCGCACTCTTGCTGTTGCCAGCGAATTCGCCGAGAACGTCTGGCCAGCTGACATTGAGCTGTCCGCCAACCCGGCGGCGGCGGCCTGGCAGCTGGCCGCTATCTCACCCCTCAATGCTCTCGATCAGCTAGCGCTGCTGAGCTCGACCTCGTTCGCCGACCTGCTTGCCGGGGTGTCGAAATTGACGACCCAGGCGGCGCTCGCCTTTGACGCGCCCTGGCCTGGCGACGACGCGGAGTAGAGATGTGAGGTGCTGCCCGCTAGCGAGGCGCTGGCCCCGTAGTGGCACGCCGGACCAAGTTGATTGGCAGCAGCACCTGGCGTGGCGTGGGTTCGGGGTTGATCAGCAACCGGCCGACGTGTTGCCCCTTGTCGCGGATCGGTTGATGAACCGTCGTGAGATTGGCGGCTTTCGCGGCTGCGATGTCGTCGAAACCACAGACCGAGACCTGATCTGGCGCGGCCAGCCCACGGCTCGCCAACGCCTGGAGCACGCCGAGGGCCAGCACGTCGCTCAAGCAGACGATCGCCGTCGGTAGCTCGCCACCGTCGAGCAGCCACCCGGTGGCACTAGCGCCGGACTCGATGGAGTTATGACCACCGGAGACGATCACGACCTGCCCTGGCATCGCTCTGCGGAGACCCTCGACGCGGGCGGCGTAGTCAAGGTAGGTCAGCTCGGCGAGATCGAGGCGTCGCCCCGGACTGCCCGCCGGTTGGTTGGTCTCAACCAGGACAGTGATGTCGCGGTGACCCAGTTCGGACAGATGCTCGCCGATCATGATGCCGGCACCGAAGTCGTCGATGGCCACCCAGCTCGAGTCAGGATCGTTGCTGACGCTGGTCGCCACCACCCGAATGCCGCGCGCCCTGGCCAGCATCGCCGCCGGGTGCGCCGCCGGAAGGGAGAGGATGGTGAGTGCGTCGATGTTGGCGTGTTGGACGGAGGTCACGTCACTCTGGTCCGCCTCAGTTCCTGAGGAGCCCGCTTCACGTTTCGACAAAGGCATCAGCACGATGCTGATCCCGTGTTCCTCGAGGATCTCGCTGAGACCGGTCAAGAACTCGATAGCAAATGGGTCGGAGAACGCGTACGAGAGTCGCTCGGAGAGCAGCACTCCGACGGCGTCGGCGCGTCCCCTGCGCAAGGTCCGTCCGGCGGCATCGGGACCCGGATAGCCGAGCTCCTCAGCTGTCGCCAGGATCCGCTCCCGTAGCTGCGGGGACAGCTGGTCGGGTCGGTTGTAGGCGTTCGAAATTGTCGCGGGCGAGACTCCGAGGGCAGCGGCGAGGGTCTTGACGGTCATGCGCGCCATCGGTGTCTCGCCTACTCCAGCTGCTGAATCGTTCTAGTCAGACTAGCGGGTCGGACTCCACATCTGGCAGCAAGGAGCTTCAGGGCCTGATGCGAGCGTGAGTCAGCGTAGGGCGGGCCGGTGTGGGGTCGGCCACGCCCCCGCGTCCGCTCCCTCAGCGCTTCTTCTTGCCCTTTCCGACGTCCCAGGAGTCGCTTCCAGGAGTCCAGTTCAACACGCTGGCACGCTCCATGAATTCGTCGCTCGTGATGTCGCCGCGGGCGAAGCGCTCGGCCAGGATCTTCTTGGCGTCAGCTTCAGGTGAGGGATTGCTGATCAACGACGGGGACCCGAAATGACCGTGCCGAGCCAGGAAGAACAACAAGGTGCCCAGCGCGAGCAGCGTGAACAGGAAAAACATGACAGCTCCTAAAGAGGGTGCGAAAGGCGGCACTGCGCCGCTGGCGAATGTCGCAGAGGGCTCACCGGCTCCCACGGGAGGGCCGTGATGGTGGTGGTGATGATGATGATGACCGAAGCCGCCCTCAAGTGGGATCAGTAGTGGGGTGGTCATGGATCCATTGTGCGTGCGGCCGACTCTTGGTTGCATCGGTTGAAAAGCGGCTTTCTGACTACGCTCCCTGACGTAGCCGGGATACCGCGGTGGCCGGATGTGCAGCCCGCGTCGCCGGTCTAGTGTCGAAGAAGATCGCGCCGGCGATCGAGCTGCGAGCGTCGGAAATCGCGGCGGATTCCTAGCGCGATGCGCGAGCAGCTCCAAAAGTTGACAAGATCGAGGAGGAATCCATGCGGGTCCAGGCCCGGCGTGCTCTCCTCATCGACTCCGCCATTGGACTGGCACTGGCGGTGGCGAGCTGGATGGCCTCGTTCTACATCTGGGCAGGTTCGGAATACGGTCGGCCTGATTGGCGTCACGGACCGCCGCGCCACATGGTCACAGTCGTCGATCCGTCTCCCTGGGTGCTGCCCGCGGTACTCCTTGTGGCATTGGGTGTCGCCACTCGGCGGATCTGGCCTCGTGCAGCGTTCGTCGCGACCGTTGTCGGGGTCGGCATCTATCTGGCGGCCGGCGCAATGTTCGCCCCGATCTTTCTGGGACCTGCGCTTGCTGTGTATGCCATGGCGAGCGGCGCATCGATCTTGGCCGACAAGGAATCCGGCCCTCCGCGACCAGCCATGCCGCCGCCGCGCAGCTGGGCTCCACTGCTCGTTTTGCTGGTTCCGATGATCATGGCGGGGCACTGGCGGGAGTCTTATCTGGGACTGCTCGATCCTGCCTTTTACGGTGGCCTGGTAAGTGTGATCGCGATCGCTGTCCTTCCGGCAATGATCGCGCTGCTGGTGCGCAGTCGCCGGGAAAGTGACCGAGAGGTCCGTGAGCAGGAACGTCGCCGGTACGCCTACGAGGAACGGCTCCGAATAGCCCGCGATGTGCACGACGTGGTCGGCCACAGCCTTGCCGTGATCACCATGCAGGCAGGGGTGGCGCTCCATCTCCTGGACAAGGAGCGGGCTACCCACCCACGTCCGGACCAGGTGGCTTCCTCTCTGGAGGCGATCAAGAGAACGAGCCGTGAGGCGCTGGCGGAGTTGCGCACCACGCTGGAGGTCTTTCGATCAGACTCCGACGAACCGCTCAGTCCACTGCCTGGACTAGCTCGACTTGAAGACCTGGTCGATGGGCTGCGCTCGGCTGGCCGAGAGGTGACTTTGGTTCACAAGCGATCCGATGATGATCTTCGGGGCCTGCCGATGGCGGTCGACCAGGCCGCCTTCCGGATCATCCAGGAGTCGCTCACCAATGTCGTACGGCATGCTCCTGCGGCTCATGTCACCGTGCGAGTGGCTCGGCAGGCTGGGATGCTGACGGTCGAGGTGAGCGATGATGGACCGGCTGTGAGCGTACCGGCTGACGGGAACGGGATACGTGGTATGCGAGAACGCGCCAGAGCGGTCGGCGGCACGGTCTGGATTTCGGTGCGAAAGCCGAGCGGGTTGGTGGTGCGGGCCGACCTGCCGCTGCTGAACGGAGAGGTTCAATGACCATCTCCGTCGCTCTCGCCGATGACCAAGCGCTGGTACGGATGGGCTTGCGGGTGCTGATCGAGTCCGAGGATGATCTTGTGCTGACCGGTGAGGCCGAAGACGGCCGTGAGGCCGTGGATCTGGCACGCCGGACTCTGCCAGACGTGATCTTGATGGATATCCGGATGCCAAGGCTCGACGGGATCGCCGCCTTGCGCACGATCGTAGGAGATCCCGCACTCGCCAGGGTACGGGTGATCATGTTGACCACCTTCGAACTGGATGAATACGTGTTCGAGGCACTGCAGGCAGGTGCGGCAGGTTTTCTGATCAAGGACACCGAGCCGGCCGACATGTTGCGGGCCATCCGGCTGGTCGCTGCAGGGGAGTCGCTGCTGTCACCATCGGTAACCAGGCGGGTGATCGAGTCATTTGCCTCAAGATCGCCTCTTCGCAAGACACATCCGCAGCTGTCAGAGTTGACTGATCGAGAGCGCGAGGTCCTGGCTTTGATTGGTGAGGGCCTGAGCAACGATGAGATCGCCGAGCGGTTGGTGGTGAGCCGGGCGACTGCCCGTACCCATGTCAGCCGGGCCATGATCAAACTCCGGGCTCGCGATAGAGCCCAGCTCGTGGTGATCGCCTACCAGTCCGGCTTGGTGCGCTAGCGCGTCGTCAGACGAGCGGGAGTGTTGGGCCCGGCGGCGTGCCCCGTTGGGCCGCCTGAGCCGCAATCCAGCCGCGCTGCTCGAAGACGAACTCCCGATCCACCGGTTCGCCATGGCCGGGGATCGCCAGTGTTGTAGCCGTCATCAGCCCGATCACCGCATCCAAGGTGGCTGGCCATTCATCAGGAACCGAGTCTGGGCCGAACGACGGCGGCCCAGCTGATTCCAACAGGTCTCCGGTAAACAGCACATCGGCGTCGGGGATTACTACCACAAGGTCTCCGTCGCTATGGCCGCGTCCGAGGTGAGCGATCTCCACCCGCCGGTCGCCTAGGTCAAGTGCCGTCGCGACCGCGATCTCTACATTCGGCTGTCCCAACTCATCAGGCTCGAAGCCCAACCGCTGCGCCTCAGCAGCCGCTTCAGCGGACAGGAGTCTGCGGTGCAGCGACTCGTGAGCAATCCGTGGGAGGTCTGCGAAGGCCGCGAGCCCAAATGCATGGTCGTAATGCCAGTGAGTGACCACGACGGCCGTCAGCGGCCTATCCGTGACAGCCGTGAGTGACGCGCGAAGGGTACGGCCCTGGGACGGGCTCGATCCGGTGTCAACCAGCAGCGCCAGCTGCGACCCAACGATGAGTCCGAGGTTCACCGACTCGGGTTCAGCAAGCGCCACATAAACACCTGATCGCACCTCACGCCAAGGCTCGAGCTCGGGCGTTGTGGCGGCTTCGGCAGCCGATGGAGGCTCGGTCATCACGCTAGACTGGCACTCTGTTTGTGCGAGTGCCAAGCACCGTACGCCGCCACAGCAGCACGCGGCAGAGACGTTCCAGGAAGGAGACGTATGGACGACCGCAAACTCGACGTGCTCCGCGCCATCGTCACCGACTACGTCTCAAGCCAGGAGCCCGTGGGCTCCAGGTCGCTCGTCGAGCGTCACGATCTTGGCGTCTCGCCGGCGACCGTTCGCAACGACATGGCTGCCCTCGAAGAAGAGGGCTACATCACCCAGCCGCACACCAGCGCTGGTCGCATTCCCACCGACAAGGGCTATCGGTTGTTCGTCGACCGCCTCGGATCGCTCAAGCCGCTGTCGACTGCAGAGCAACGCGCCATCCAGACATTCCTCTCTGGAGCCATCGACCTGGACGACATACTGCTGCGCACAGTCCGGTTGCTGGCGCAGGTCACCCAGCAAGTTGCCATCGTGCAATATCCGACGCTCAGCCACTCTGTGGTCCGCCACGTCGAAATCGTGTCGATGTCACCATCTCGCCTGCTGCTCATTCTCATCACCTCCACGGGCAGAATCGAGCAACGCGCGCTCGAGATCCCCGAGCATGACGAGGAAACGCTCGGCGAACTGCGTGCGCATCTCAATGCAGCGACAGTTGGGAATACCTCCCCCCAGGCCGCGGTTCGGTTGAGCAGGTTGAGCGGGACATTGCCGCCGTCACTGGAGATGATTGGACAGGCGGCGATCGCGACACTGCTGGAGATGGTGAGTAGCGAGGCGTCAGGCAGGATGGTGGTCGGAGGCGTGCCCAACCTCACCCGATATGGCGCTGAATTCGAGACCACCGTCAAGCCCGTCTTGGAAGCGCTGGAGGAGCAGGTGGTTTTGCTGAAGTTACTCGGCGAGGCGACTGCGGATGAGGTTACCGTCCGGATCGGGCAGGAGAATCCCTACAAGGAGCTCCAGTCCACCTCAGTGGTCGCGAGCGGCTACGGTAGTCAGGTCGACACGTTCGCGACCCTGGGCGTGGTCGGGCCGACCCGAATGGACTATCCATCCACGATGGCGTCGGTCCGTGCTGTTGCCCGTTATGTCGGCCGATTCCTCTCCGAAGGATGAGTACAACCCGCATGAGCCCTGACTACTACGAAATCCTGGGCGTCCCGCGCGATGCAACACCTGAGCAGATCAAGAAGGCCTACCGCCAGCTTGCGATGAAGCTGCATCCCGATGTGGCGCAGGAGCCGGATGCGGCTGAGCGGTTCAAAAGGGTCGCCGAGGCGTACGAGGTGCTGCAGGATCCCAAGAAGCGTGACCTGTACGACCGAGGCGGGGATCCGCTGGGCGGCGGCCTGGGCGGCTTCAACGGTGGCTTCGGCCCAGGCGGCTTCGACTTCAGCAACCTGGTCGATGCGATGTTTGGCCAGCAAACCTCGCGCGGCCCACGGTCGCGGGTCCGCCGCGGCCAGGATGCGTTGGTTCGACTCGATCTCGAGCTTGCGGAAGCTGCGTTCGGTACCACCAAGCCACTACGGGTGGATACGGCGGTGCTCTGCCCACGCTGCAATGGTTCGGGCGCATCGGAGGGCTCCCGTCCGGTTAGGTGTCCGACCTGCCATGGGCAGGGCGACGTCACTCACGTCCAGCGGTCATTCATCGGTGACATCCGGACCACTCAGCCCTGCCCGACGTGTCATGGCTACGGCACGGTCATTCCGGACCCCTGCATGGAATGCTCCGGGGATGGCCGGGTCCGCGCCACTCGGACCATCAACGTCAAGATTCCGGCTGGGGTGAGTACCGGGAACCGCATTCACCTTTCGGCACAAGGTGAGGTCGGCGCTGGCGGCGGCCCGGCTGGTGATCTCTACGTGGAACTCCAGGTGCTGCCGCACGAGATTTTCCGTCGTGACGGTGATGATCTTGAGGTCGTGGTCAAGATTCCGATGACCGCAGCTGC
Organism: Propionibacteriaceae bacterium; assembly: GCA_035649295.1. GTDB lineage: Bacteria > Actinomycetota > Actinomycetes > Propionibacteriales > Propionibacteriaceae > Microlunatus. The sequence continues at coordinate 335 of DASRJV010000123.1, read as the reverse complement.
GCTGGGTACCGAGGTGATGGTGGCAACTCTCGAGGCCGACCTCGAAGATTCTCCGCCAGAGGCCAGAGAGGTACGGATTACGGTGCCTTCCGGGACGCAGTCCGGCACCCGGATTTCGACGGACGGCAAAGGCGTTCCGCGATTGCGGGGAAGCGGCCGAGGGCAGCTCGGGGTCACCCTGCTCGTCCAGACTCCGACACGCATCGACGACGAACAGCGGGATCTGTTGCGCCAGCTAGCCGAGCTTCGCGACGAGACCCGGCCCGAGGTCACCGTGCAGAAGCACAACCGCGGCGTATTCGGGCGGCTGCGGGACGCGTTCGCCGGCCAGTGAG
>DASRJV010000122.1:0-15833 GCA_035649295.1 Propionibacteriaceae bacterium | reverse complement strand
CGGCTGCTGACGGCCGCCGCCGATATTGACACTTTCATGATCGACACGGGGATCGATGATCACCGGCTGTGCTCGGCAGCAGACGTCGCGGCACTGGCCGGAGGCACCGCGTACGACGTGGTCCGCCTGGAGGCATTGGCCGAGGATTTGTTGCAGAGCGGGACGGACGCCGAGGACTTCGCCGAAGCGGTAGAGCAATCGCTGCGGGAATCTCCGGCGGTGGCAGCGAAGAGCATCGCGGCGTACCGGGTAGGCCTCGACCTGCCGTCCAGCCCGCCTCACATTGACACTCTGATTGCCGCGCTGGGAGCTCTGCGACGCACAGCGAGTGGCCGCTACCGACTCGCCGATCCGGTGATCAGCGCGTGGCTGGCTTGGACCGCGATCAAGATCAGGATGCCGCTCCAGATTCACGTCGGGTACGGCGACGCCGACATCGACCTGCGCCACGCAGATCCGCTACGACTCACGCCGTTCCTGCGAGCAACCGAGAAGCTAGGAGTGCCGGTGCTCCTGCTCCACAACTACCCGTTTCACCGCAACGCCGCGTATCTCGCCCAGGTCTTCGGCCACGTCTTCATGGATGTTGGACTGGCGGTGCACAACACCGGCGCGCTCAGCCAGACGCTGATCCGCGAAACCCTGGAGGTGGTTCCGTTCGGCAAGCTGCTGTTTTCCTCGGACGCGTACGGGCTCGCCGAGCTCTACTTCCTCGGCGCCGAGCTGTTCCGACGTGGGCTGTCGGCGGTCCTCGGCGAGTTGATCAACGCCGATGAGATGATCAGTCAGGAGGCTGATCATGTCGCCGCGCTGATAGCCCGAGACAACGCGCGGCGTGTCTACAGCCTCTGAATCGGCATTACCTAGAACTACAAGGAACAACCACCGAGCAGAAAGAACGCCACATGACCATCAAGGACATCGGACCCGAGCCTCAGTCGTTCGATCTTGAACAGGAGACGGTGCAAAACCCTAACTACCGCACCGTTGCCTGGAGCGGTAAGTATTTGCAGCTGACGCTGATGTCCATCCCACCGGGCGGCGACGTCGGCCTTGAGATGCACCCCGAGACTGATCAGTTCCTCCGACTGGACGCCGGTCGCGGACGAGTTCAGATGGGGACCAGCCGGGACAACCTCGAATTCGACCGGGAGGTGTCCGACGGATGGTGCATCTTTGTACCGGCGGGCACCTGGCACAACGTCACCAACGTCGGTGATGAGCCGATGCAGCTCTATGCGATCTATGCGCCTGCCCACCACAAGCCGGGCAAGATACACCCGACCGCAGAGGACGCGGCCGCCGACACCGATGATGAACCGGCCAGTTGGTCAGTGCAGCCCGTGTCAGCGCCTGACCTCCACGCCTGAATATCAGGATTCACCCGGACAGGGTGATGCCCTGCCGGCGCGAGTAAGTGCATGATGGGAGCCACTACGGTTTCCGCGACGCGTTCGGAAATGAGGACCATGATGAGTAGCTCCACTTCTCGACCGCTGTTCGAAGTCAATCGCAGCTTGATGAACTCAGGCGTGGTATTGCTCTGTGTCGGTTTTTTCTTGTGGTTGATCGGCGCAGCGCTGTCCGCGACCGCGCTAGGTCAGGCCGCAATGAAATGGATCGACCAGATGGAGGAATCTCCGAGCGAAATCGCCCGCAAGCGAGCTCACCAGTTCAAGGAAGCCGTCTCGGCTGGCTCGAAGGCGTGGCGAGAGCAGTCCCACTGAGCCAGCACGAGCCACCCGGGGGCCGCAAACCCCAGGTCAAATGGCGGAGGCGGCGGGATTTGAACCCGCGAGAGGGTTGAGCCCTCAACCCGCTTAGCAGGCGGGCGCCATAGACCGGACTAGGCGACGCCTCCCCAAACGACGCTCCGCTGCTGCAGAACGCTGGGCAAGATTACCGACCCCACGCTACGTCAGGCAAAGCCGGTCCCATGCACATTGATGCGCAACGGCGTACACAATTCGGACGCCCGGCGAAGTAAGGCAGGCATTAATCTGGCAAGCGCATATTGAGCCGGTCCGGCACGTATTGTGGAGCGGGTTTCATTCCGGATCGCGCGTAAAAGGGTGTTGCATGCCAAAACGAGCGGAGAAAGGCACGTGGAGCTGGGAGCTCCCCGATGAGCCCTCCCCGCCCTCACGCACCGGCGGAAGATCAACCCCGCAGCCGCGGACCTTCCGCCGCACCGTTGTCTACACAGTCGCCGGAACCGCCATCCCCGGGCTAGGGCTGATCGCAGGCCGACGCCGGATCATCGGCAGCATCATCCTTGGCATCTTCGCCGCCGCCCTCCTCGCGCTGGGCGTTTATGCAGTATTCGACCGCCAGGGCCTGCTCACATACGCGGTCGACCCCACGACGTTGCGCCGGGCAGCCGTTGCCCTACTCGTCATCGGGCTGGTGTGGGTAGCCGTCATCATCGCCAGCCATCTGAGCCTTCGCGATCGGCCGACTAGGGGCCAGCGGGTGGTCGGCGGGATTCTGGTCGGCGTACTCTCCTTTGCCGTCGCTGCTCCGATGGCAGTGGCCGCCCACTATTCCTACGTGACAGCAAGCTCGGTCAGTGCGGTGTTCAAGAGTGAGAACGAGACCAAAAGCGCGACTCGCCCGACGCTCGAGGCCACTCAGACCGCGCCCGGCCAGCCGAATCCTCAAGACCCCTGGGCCGGCAAGCCGCGACTCAACGTCCTACTGCTGGGGGGTGACGCAGGTCCTGGCCGGTTAGGCACTCGGACTGACACTGTGATCTTGGCAAGCATCAACACCCGGACTGGCGATACCACGCTGTTCAGCCTGCCGCGGAACGCAGCACGCATGCCCTTCCCGTCGGATTCACCGCTGCGCAAGCACTACCGCTATGGGTTCACGAACGGTAATCCCAACGACGCTGAGTACTTCCTCAATGCGATGTATCGCAATGTGCCGCGCAATGTCCCCAAGGACCTGCTCGGCCCGACCGACAATCTGGGCGCCGACGTGCTCAAGCTCTCAGTAGGCGAGGCACTTGGGCTGCGAGTGGACTACTACGTGTTGATCAACTTGCAGGGATTCAGCAAGATGATCAATGCTCTCGGTGGCATCCGGCTCAACATCAACACCTACATTCCCATCGGAGGCGACACGGATCGCCACATCCCACCGAAGGATTTCCTCAAGCCAGGGCCAAACCAAAAACTCACGGGGTACAAAGCGCTCTGGTACGCCCGAGGCCGCTATGGCTCGGACGACTTCGCTCGGATGGACAGGCAGCGCTGTGTGATCAACGCGATCATCAAGCAGGCCAACCCATCGAACATGCTGGCGCGCTACGAGGACGTCGCAAAGGCCGGCAAGCAGCTGGTGTACACGGATATCCCTCAGGAAGTCCTGCCGCTGATGGTCGAATTGAGCATGCGCGTGAAGGACGGCAATGTCCGCAGCGTCGTCTTCAAGTCCGGAATCAACGGGTTCCACAGCAGCAATCCGGACTTCTCGCTGATGCGTAAACGCGTCAAGGCCGCCATCGGCGAAACCAAGGACCCCAAGGCGAAGAAGAAGTCTGGCGCCAAGATCCAGAGCGAGAGCGTCAACAACGCGTGTGCGTACGATCCCAAGGTTGCTGAGACGGCCCGCCCCTACCGCTGATTGTCTTTCGCCGAACCTGGGTGGATTGCTAGAGGACATGCCGCCGGTAGCCGCGGTCGGCGTCCATACGGCGTTGGATCTCAGCGATCAGCGCGTCGAAGGTGGCCTCGGTCGCAGGTCCGGGATTGAGAATGGTCGCGCCCGCGCCACCCTGTGACTTAGTGATCAACAACAGCCGGGGTCCCTGCCGCCTGACTATCTCGATCATCGACCAGGGCACGACCCGACGACGACGGCCCTTGCTGATCGTGATCGACTCTGTATCCAGGACCAAGGTGGTACGCAGTCGCGCGGTGAGCACGAGCGCAACCACCGCAAGTACAACCGCAAAGATCAACAAGACTACCCCGGCGATGGTGACCACCTGCGGCAAACTGAGCGCGTTGCCGAGCACGATCATGGCCGCAGCTATCACAGCCGCCCCAGCGCTGATCGCGAGTGAGCGAACCGGGGGTGGGGCAGCCAGCGTGAACCGTGTTTCCCGCGGCTGTACGCCGCCTGAATCGCTCACCGCTGCACCCTACCGATTCGGCTAGAACTGGCTCGAGGTCAATCGTCAACGACGCGGCGAGGGTGGGATTCGAACCCACGGAACGGTCTCCCGCTCGGGCGCTTTCAAGGCGCCTGCACTAGTCCACTATGCGACCTCGCCCAGCCTGGACTTGGGCACCCGCCAGGGCGGCGAGCATCCAGATCTTAGCCGACATGTACTTCGACCTATGGCACGCTGTGGGGCGTGAAAGCCATCGTTGCACGGGAGCCCGGTCCTCCAGACGTGCTCGAATTGCGGGAGGTCGAGACGCCCCAGCCGCGGCCTGACGAGGTGTTGATCAAGGTCGCGGCAGCGGGTGTCAACCGGCCTGATCTGGCGCAGCGGCAGGGACACTACCAGCCCCCGCCTGGGGCCAGTCCGCTCATCGGCCTCGAGGTGTCAGGCACCATCGCAGAGGTAGGCACGGAGGTCTCCAATTGGGAGGTGGAGGATCCTTGCATCGCGCTTCTGGCCGGTGGCGGCTACGCGGAGTATGCTGTCGCGCCCGCTAGTCAGGTCGTGCCGCCGCCGTTGGGAGTGGAGCTGGTCGCGGCGGCAGGCGTGATAGAGGTCGCAGCGACTGTTTACTCCAACTTCGAACTGGCCGACCTTGCCGACGGCGATGTCTTCTTGGTGCATGGCGGCGCCGGGGGCATCGGCTCCTTCGCCATTCAGTACGCCAAGAGTCTCGGAGCCACGGTGATCACGACCGCAGGTAGCGAGGAGAAGCTGCGCTACTGCCTCTCCATTGGCGCAGATCGGGCGATCTCCTACCGCGGGGATTGGGCGGCGGAGGTTGGGGAGGCCGCCAGCAACGGCGTCAACATGATCTTGGACAATATGGGCGCCAAGTATCTCGGTGATCATGTTCAGCTGCTGGCGGCCGACGGGCTGCTGGCTATCATCGGCGTCCAAGGTGGTAGGAGCGGGACGCTCGACCTCTGGTCCTTGATGCAGCGCCGTGGCATTGTGACCGCAAGCCTGCTGCGCTTCCGACCAGTCGCGGAGAAGGCAGCGATCTGCCGTGGTCTGGTCGAGAGAATATGGCCGCTGATCGCGGACGACACGATCAAGATGCCGCCTCTAACGGTGTTCCCCTTGGCCGAAGCTGCCGCCGCCCACGCGCGTCTCGAATCTGGCGACAACATCGGCAAGATCATCCTGTCTGTGGCGCGCTAGGCCCCACCATCGATCAAATTTCCGACAGTGAGGATGGTGTCGGCTGTTGTGTTGGGGTGGTCTGTGTGTAGCCGTCGGGGTTATGACTCGTTTCCGACCTGACTGTGGTGTCTTTCATTGGATCTGTCTGGCCTCGGCGGTGCACGCACCGGCGGTCGGCGTGACCTTATAGGAGCTTGTTCAGAGCCTTGTCACTGTCTTGTCCGACCGGCCGGCGGTGCGTGTCATCCCTGATCCGTTTTGGTTACTGGAAAGGATGGCGAGACTTACGATGCCAAACGCGATGACGGATTCCAAGCTGTCGTTGGTGAGTGTGGTGGGCGGGGTTGATACCCACGCCGACAGCCATACTGTTGCGGTACTGGATCAGCTGGGTCGCCGGCTCGGGTGTGCGGTGTTCCCGGCCAGTCGGGCCGGTTATGGTGCTTTGGTCGATTGGTTGGCCGGGTACGGCCGGATCAGCGCGGTCGGGGTGGAGGGCACCGGCAGTTACGGTGCCGGGTTGACCCGCTGGTTGAGTGCCCGGCAGATCGCGGTGGTGGAGGTGAACCGGCCGAATCGGGCTGACCGGCGGCGCCGCGGCAAGTCCGATCCGGTTGATGCTGAGCAGGCTGCGGCGGCGGTGCTGGCTAATACTGCGACTGCGGTGCCGAAGGCCAGAACTGGGTTGGTGGAATCGATCCGGCTGATCCATGGCACTCGGGCCGGGGCGGTGAAGGCCCGGACCGCTGCCCGCAACACCTTCATCAACACGGTCCGGACCAGCCCGGATGCGGTGCGGGAGGCGTTGCAGCCGCTGACCCGGGCGCGGCAGCTTAAGGCGGCTACCGGCTACCGGCCCGCCGGTGACGGCCCGCTGGCCACGGTGAAACGCTGCCTGCGCCGGCTCGCGGTCCGCATTACCGAGTTGACCAGCGAGATCATTGCCGCCGATGCTGACCTGGACCGGTTGACCCGGCAGCTCGCCCCCGATATGCGCAGCCGGCTCGGGTTCGGCCCCGAAACCACTGCGCAGCTGTTGATCACCGTGGGTGACAATCGGGATCGGATCGGTTCCGAAGCCGCCCTGGCCGGGCTGTGTGGGGTCAGCCCGGTGCAGGCTTCTTCGGGCCGGAGTCGCTACTACCGTCTCAACCGCGGCGGTGACCGGCAAGCCAACCGGGCGCTGCACATGATCATCCTTTGTCGGCTCCGGCACCACCAACCCACCCGCGCCTACCTGGCCGGGCACAGCATCGACGGCAAAGCCACCCCGCACCTGCGCCGGGTGCTGAAGCGCTACCTGGTCCGCGAGGTTTACCAGCTGCTCGGCGACTTGAAGACCTAACCCTCTACGCCGCGCCACTGATCAAGGGCAGGCACCGCCTGTCCCTATTCGGCCTGCCCGGGGGCCGCCGAGGCTCCGAGGTCAAGGGCGGCCCGCAGGGCCGTCGCGCAGCGATCGCACAGCGACCCTTGAGGCCGGAGAAAGCGGCCCCCTACCATCACGGCGCGGCCATTGACATCCATAGGAGCATCCACTGCGAAGTTCTCGACTGCTCAACCAGTGCTGTGAGCTCAAATTCCCGACCAAGGCGGATTTGTTGATCACGTTTCGCGAAAACACAGGCCTCGTGGATCTTCAATCGCTACCAGCGCCGTGCGCTCCTTGACACGCTCGCGATAGGCCCAGACACACGTCACATTCGTCACAGAAACATCACAAAGTTACCCAGATAACTCAAGTATCACGTGAGACTTTATATGTGATCGATGACGAAATGCCGACTCGGGCGTTTCGGTCGTTGCCAGACGGGGCGGCGACCTGCCTATCATGCCGAGGCCGTATGCGGTTGCCGAGCGGCGACTACACGCGGAGCGGTTCACTGTTCCGAACTCTGTGCTTGGCCGTTACAACCAAATATTGGATTGGGGAAAGCTGTGGCTCCGGATCTTCCCTACGTCCGTCAGGACGTTCCGGACGACAGCGAAGCACCTAAGGTTGGTGGTCGCTTCGCCAGGCTGGCAACGAGTCGAGGACTCCTCGCCACACCGCCTGCGTCCAAAGGCATAACTGCATATCTGCCGGCGGTCTACGCCGCCCGTACCCGCATGTCGCGGGCAGCAGTCGTTTTCGGAGTCGCTCTGGCCCTATTGCTCGCGTTGATCGCCTCGGACGCCTCCGCCGACGAGCTCACGTCGCAGCGGGCCCGGGTCAAGCAACAGATCGCCAAGACCAAGAGCGAGCTCAGTGAGTCCACTAAAACACTCAGCGCGGCGGCCGTTGCCGTCGACAAGGCGCAGAACAAGCTGGATGCGGCCAGTGCCCGGCTCACCACCACCCGCCAGGAACTCAGAGTGGCACAGACCAACGACACTCGGATGGCGACGAGATTGCAACGGGTCCGCGCAGACCTGGCCGCCGCTGTCGCTGCCGTCGCGGCTGGACAGGCGCGACTGGATGCCCAGCAAGCGAAAGCCGGGCAGGTGATCCGTGATCAGTATCAGCAGCAAACGAACCTGCTGCCGGTCGCGCTGCTTGTCGATCCCGATTCCACCGAGGACCTGCAGACCCGCCTCCAGTGGTCGACGACTCTGTTCGACTCCGCGCAAGCGGAGATCGATCGGTTGACTGTGTTGCAGCGCCAGCTCAACGCTGCTCGCGCGCGGCAGGCCGAGCTTGAGGTGAAGGTCACCGCAGCTCGCCGCGAAGCTGCCGCCAATCTCAAGATCAAGAAGGGCCTGGAGGCCCGCGCCGCAGCTCAGGAGGCCACAGTTGCCCGGCTACTGCGGCTGCGGAAATCAGCCGAAGACGACGCCGGGACCGACGTGGCACAAGACAAGGCTCGCTATGCAGAGTTGATCAAGGAACGTACCTCGGTGGAGCGTCGCATTGCCGCCCGGATTGCCAAGGCAGCAGCAGAGCGCAAGCGGGCCGCGGAACGAGCGACCGCCGAGCGGAAGCGGACCGCCGAGCGCAAGGTCGCGCAGCGATCCTCGAAGCACAGCAACCGGCCCCGCGCTCGACGCACCATGTCGAGCGCCGGCCACGGCTTCTCTTACCCCGTGCCAGGTCACATCACCTCACCGTTCGGCATGCGCTTCCACCCGGTGCTGCGCTATTGGAAACTGCACGACGGCACTGACTTCGGCGCTGCCTGCGGCACTCCGATTCGCGCTCCCCGGTCAGGCCGGGTCGCCGAGCGGTACTACAACGCCGGCTACGGCAATCGGCTGATGATCGACCACGGCCACCTTGGCGGTCGGTACGTGACCACTGGCTACAACCACGCGAGCCGCTACATAGTCCGGGTAGGTCAACGTGTTCATAAGGGCCAGGTCATTGGCTACGTTGGCAGCACCGGATTCTCCACCGGCTGCCACCTGCACTTGATGGTTTGGTTGAACGGTCGGCTCCGCAACCCGATGACCTGGTTCTGATCCCGACTTGTCAGCGCGTGTGGTCGCTATGGCAACCATGGGTGCTGACAAGTCGGCGTCGCGCCGTGAAGGCAATCAAAGCGCGGGATGATGGAGACCATGGCGAAAGAGAAGGGTCGCAAGCTGATCGCCCAGAACCGCAAGGCCCGGTACGACTACCACATCCACGACACGTACGAGGCCGGGATCGTCCTCAGCGGCACTGAGGTGAAGTCGCTGCGCGAGGGCCGAGCCAATCTGACCGATGCTTACGCCACCGTTGACGATGGCGAGGTGTGGCTGCAGGGAGCTCACATCCCTGAGTACAGCCATGGAACGTGGACCAACCACAACGCGCGTCGTAGCCGCAAACTGTTGCTGAACCGTCGCGAGATCACCAAGATCGAGCGCGAGTTGACCAGCTCTGGCACGACCTTGGTGCCGTTGTCGCTCTACTTCTCAGACGGGTACGCCAAGGTGGAGATTGCGCTTGCCAGCGGCAAACGTGAGTACGACAAGCGCCAGACGATTGCCGCTCGGGAGTCAAGGCGCGAGGCCGATCGGGCTCTGGCTTCCCGCAACCGAGGACAATGAAGCAATGGTGCAATTCCGCGCATCCGCTGCCGAGCGCGCTATGCAGGTTTCTGGCCGATTCACTCGGGCTGTGGTCGCATTCTTTTTGATGGTCGTGACGGCTCTGACCTGGGCGCTCGTCACCCCGACTCAGGCGTACGCGGCCGACGACCAGATCGATTCCTTCACAATCAACTACGACATGCAGCCGAGCGGTGTTCTCAAGGTGAAAGAGACCATCGTCTGGCGCTTCGGCAGCAACTCTGGCCGGCATGGCATCCAACGCGACCTCGTCATCCGGGAACCTGATCCCGATAGCGACCAGGACTTTGTCTACGGCATCAGCAATATCAACGTCACCAGCCCGGACGACTACGTCGCAACCGAGTTCAGTTCCAAGACCACCGAGTCCCAGGGAGGTCGCGAGGAGGAGCTCAATGTGCGGATCGGCGATCCGGACCAGACCATCTCCGCCCCTACCGCGACCTATGTCATCTCCTATGACGTCACGGGCGCCATGCGGTCCTTCAGCGGCTATGACGAGTTCTTCTGGGACGGCCCCGGCTTCGGCAATCCGTTGATCAAAGAGTTGACGATCACGACCACGGTCCCTGGTGGCACTCAAGACGCCACCTGCTTCACCGGCCCCCCGGGAAGCACCACTCCCTGCGAGACCAAGAAGTTCACCAAGGGCGGCGAGGCCACGTTCGCCCAGACGAATGTGCCGCCGGGGCAGAGCGTCAGCATCGGCGTCAAGATCACGCCGGGTCTGGTAGCGGACAACAAGCCCCACATGGAGCCCAATGGCTCCAAGCTCTCGCCCGCCGAAAGGGTTGGTGCGATCGCACTGGCTGCCGTAACGCTCCTCATCACGGTGGGCTCGCCGATCGTTGGCGTGCTGTGGTGGCGCAAGAATGGCCGCGACCAGCGCTACGCGGATCTGGCACCGGGAACGGTTCCGTACCCCGGCCAGGAGGTGCGCGTTGTGCCCAACGACCCCGATATCCCCATCCCAGTGGCCTTCTCCCCGCCACCGATTCCCGTAGCGGAGGCCGGGCTTCTGATCGACGGACAGGTCGATTCCCGCGAGACAGCGGCCACGATCATCGACCTCGCGGTCCGCGGCGCCCTTACGGTCCAGAGCTACGGCAAGGACGACTTCCAGGTCACCCTCGTCGATCCGAACAGAGCTACAGCGCCGCACGAGATGGTGCTGTTGACCAACTTGTTCGATGGCGAGCCGCCAGGTGCGGTGAAAGACCTCTCTGCGCCCGGCAGTCTTGCGAGCGCTCACGAACAGATGCGAGATTCGGTTCGCAATCAGGTCGCTTCACGCGGCTGGTTCCGCAAGGTGCCCTCTGCTGCAGCGACGAGCAGCTTCGGCTTCGGCGTGATCGTCATCGCAATATTCGCATCCTTCGCAGTGGGATTCTGGCTGCTGTTGCTCTTGCTCCCGCTCTTGCCGATCGTGATCACTTTGGCCGTGATCCGGCGGAAGCTCAAGCGCGGGCAACGCACTGCCGAAGGCCGAGCCGTCTGCGATCAAATCGAGGGCTTCAGGACCTACATCGCCACCGCCGAGGCTGATCAGCTGAAGTTCGAGGAGGGCGAGGACATCTTCTCCAAGTACCTACCGTGGGCGATCATCTTCGAGCTTGCAGATCGCTGGGCGAAGATCTGCGGTGATTTGGTTGCGATGGGCCGGCTGCCGAACGAGACTCCGTACTGGTACATCGGCAACTATCAGATGGCGGCGTTCAACACCTCGTTCCTTACGAGCAGCCTGACATCCGCAGCTACCCCGGTCGCTTCCTCCTCAGGCGCCGGTGGTACAGGCTTTGGCGGTGGCAGCTCCTTCGGTGGCGGCGGCTTCTCCGGCGGTGGTGGTGGCGGAGGAGGCAGCGGCAGCTGGTGACACGCTGCCGAGCTGTCAGAACGGCGCAGCGCTATCGCACTGCTTCTTTCTGACAAGTCGGAGTGGCAACAGCTCGTGGCCTCCTCGGGGTAGGTCCGGGGGAGTGCCTGATGGTGTACGACGAGCCGCCAAACGATGCTGGTCGACATGAACGCGATCTACGAGCACCCCAGTCTCAAAATGCAGGTCACCACGGAACAGCGTGACCGCGCCGAAATCTGGCTCAAGGAGGCGTACGCCGAGGGCAGGATCAGCGAATCCGAGTTCGACTACCGGATTGGACAGGTCCTCACCGCCGTCACGCGCAAAGAGCTCAACGAAGCCTTCTACGGCCTGGTCCAAATCCCGACCCCCTCCCGAGCGCTCGGCGTACATCCCGCCTACCAACCACTGGTACGGCCCGAGACCCGTCAACAGGCAGGTCGCGGTGTGGCGGCACTGGGGCACTTCTCGGTGTTCTTCATCTGGCTCTTCGGACCGGGTCTGGTGTACGCGCTGTCGACACCTGGAACGTATGCGCGTAAGGAGGCGGCAAAGTCGTTCAACTTCCAGCTGATCTCCTCGATCGCGTTCGTGCTGGTTGCCATTCTGGGCGGCATCACCAACCTCGACCTCTTCGGCTGGTTGCTGCCGTTCATGGGCCTCGGCTGGTTCATTCTGACGATCGTCGGTGGCGCCAAGGCCCTGCAGGGCGAGGACTGGAAGAACCCAGTCAAGAACGTGATCAAGCTTGAGGTGCTCTCGGAGAAGTAGCGCGCAACGCTGACGCCGGATCCAACGGGTCCGGCGTCTTTGCGTCTCCGGGAGGGAATCAATTGAGGTGCCGCAGCCTTACACCATAGGTAGAATTTGTGCGGTCGCGATCGAGCCGGCCGTACGGGAGATCGCAGCAGCACAATTCAATAGGGGGTGATCGGTTTCGACTTGGGTCGATAGTCCCAGGAGAAGCGGGCCGAGAATCCAAGGTCAACTCGTAAATGTCCCTTGGAAACCAATAAGTGCCAAAGTTGAACGCACTGACTTCGCTCTCGCTGCCTAAGCAGTGATCGAAGGGTCAGACCGGGAGTGCCTCCGTCCCGGCCCCTGGCCTCATCGAGGAGGCTCTACCTGCTGGGAGTCGTCTTAGGGCCTAGCAGGGACATGAACTGAGACTGGGCTTGTCTGCAACGCGTTGGCGCGAGTGCAGGAGCCGAGAAAACGCGTAGCCAACTGCGCCCGGAGAAGACCTGGTTCGTCACTCAAGGACGCGGGTTCGATTCCCGCCACCTCCACAAACCTGACTGCTCAGGCAGCTCTTCGGTCATTGGGTACCGTCGTCGGTGCGCGTGAATGGGCGAAACTTGCCCCGTGACTTTCCTGCCGCCGCTGCGGGATCCGGTTCGTACGATCGGCCGACGCACTTTTGACTTCGACCACGAGATCGTCGTTATGGGGATCGTGAACCGTACGCCCGATTCGTTCTTCGATCATGGCCGGACGTTCCTGCTGGATGAGGCCGTGGACGCCGCGCTGACAGCCGCCCAGGACGGTGCCGATTGGGTCGACATCGGCGGCGTGCCATTCTCACCTGACACACCAGACGTCACGGTAGCCGAGGAAATCGACCGTGTGGTGCCCGTTGTCGAGCGGGTCGTAGCGGCCAGCACCATCGTCGTCTCTGTTGACACGTTCCGTGCGGAAGTGGCCGCCCGCAGCATAGCCGCAGGTGCTGCGGTGATCAACGACACCACAGGGCTGCACGACCCAGAGCTGGCGGATGTAGTGGCTGCTCAAGAGGCAACGATCGTGATCACCCATAGCTTGGCGCTGCCGCGGCAGCACTACCGTCGGCCGCAATACAGCGACGTGGTGACTGAGACCAAAGCATTCCTCGCGGAACGCGTGCAGTTGGCCGTTGATCACGGAGTTCCGGAGAGTCGAATCGTGATTGACCCGGGCCACGATCTCAACAAGAACACGCTGCACACCCTCGAACTGACGCGGCGGCTGGCTGAGATTGCCGATCTTGGACTGCCCATGCTGACGGCCGTTTCCAACAAGGACTTCATCGGTGAAGCCACAGGCCTGCCGATGTCAGACCTAACGCCACCCTCAATTGCTACTGCGACGATCTGTGTACTCAACGGCGCCAGGATCCTGCGGATGCACGACATCGCCGCCTCAGTGGCCGCGGCTCGCATCATCGAGGCAGTGATGGGATTCCGGCAGCCCGCCTACCTGCACCACAACATGAGCTGAGGGCGAGCACGAAGCCCTGTCATTGACGACAACTACTGTGTTCGGCATGGACATCTGGCCGCGGCAACGGGTGCTCTCACTCGCCCCTGACCGCGCCTCGATCGTGGCAGCCACAGCGCTCGCCGGAACGCGCACCTGGCTCGACCTCGGTACCGATTCCACGGGTCTGTGGGGATCGTGCGCCCGCGAGGGGCGTGAGCTGTACCAGACTGTTGTGGATCTCGGCTCACCTCCGGCATACGCCTGCAGCTGCCCGAGTCGCAAGGTCCCGTGCAAGCACGCGCTGGCCCTGCTCCTGCAATGGAGCGATGGCCTGGTGCCCGCCGGCCAGCCGCCGCCTTTCGCTGCGGGTTGGTTGGACGAGCGAGCGTCGCGGAAGGTGAAGCAGGAGCCGGCCAGTGCTTCGCGTCAGCCTGGCGAGCTGGCCGATCCGGCAGCGGCGGCGAAGCGGGCGGCGGCGCGTGCTGAGCGGGTAGCCGCCGGGCTCGATGAGCTCGATCAGTGGCTCTGCGATCAGATACGTGGTGGTCTTGCTGGTCTCGAACGAGCGGGTTATGCCCACTTCGACACCATGGCTGCGCGGATGGTCGATGCGCAGGCCTCGGGAGTCGCCGGGATGTTACGGGCCATTCCGGCTGAGTTCGCCGGCGTCGGCTGGCCGAGCCGCGTACTCGAACAGCTGGGCGCACTTCACCTGCTCGTTCAGGCGCATCGTCGGCTTGACGAGCTGCCCGTTGATCTTGCCGCCACGGTTCGAGCCCGAATTGGCTATTCGGTCAGCAAGTCCGAGGTGCTCACTGTGCCGGGCCTTGTTGATCACTGGTTCGCGGTCGGCATGGTCGATACCGCCGAATACCGCCTGGATACCCGGCGGGTCTGGCTCTATGGCGCGGTATCGGGTCGCTGGGCGGTGATCATGAGCTTCGCGCCACCAGGTGGCCCGCTCGATGACACTGTGCTGGCTGGCTACGTACTGCACGCTCGGTTGCATTTCTATCCAGGTTCAGGACAGTTCCGCGCATTGCTGGGCGAGCAGACGAGCGCGACGGTTGGCCGCACGATGCCGCCGGCTAAATCATTCGCTGAGATACGCGCTCGGTTCGCGCAGCTGGTCGCAGCCGATCCCTGGGCTGCTCGCATGCCGGCGGTGATCAATGCAGTTCCCGTCCCGGGCACCAGGCCCTGGCGGATGCGGGCGCCTGCGGGGGAGTGTTGCGAGATCACCGATCTTCCCGAGGAGCCCTGGCCCCTGCTCGCTCGTTCCGGAGGTGAGCCGATCGAGGTCTTCGGAGAGTGGACGCACCGCGGATTCCGGCCGCTGAGCGTCCTAGGGACGGACGCCACTGAACCGTTCAGTACCGCTGTCGTGGCGCGGGCGGCCTGAGCCATGCCCATGTGGGAAGACCTCGTGACGGCAGGGCTGATCGGCACTGACCGGCGGCCGGTGCCCGAGAGCCCGTCGGCGAGCTGGGGTATGGAGCTCGATCAGACGCTTGATCCCGCACACGCCGTCCTGACGCTCGCTGCCAGGCATCGCGTTGTGGCGCGAGCTGGCGGGTTCCTCCCAAGCTGCCCAGCGGGTGCGGTCGCGCCGCCGAACCGGGTGCCGGTAGCGAGCCCTGCGGCGCACGAGATCCTGGCCGGCTTGTTGTCTCCGCCGCAGATCGATCTGCTCAACCTGTGGTTGGTCGGTGCTGTCCGTTATGGCCAGCGGGTGTCCGCGTCCTATTGGACTCCGTTGGCGATGCTGGCGGCTCGTAGCCCAGACCTCGACCGTACGGCGCTCGGCAAGGCAATCGGCGAGCGAGGCGTCTGGTTCGTCGAGCAGAACCCGCAGTGGGTGCGGCTTGCCAAGAGCCTGCGGTCACAGGTAGCGGACACCTCTCCGGACCGGAATGTCGTAGCTGTCGCCGTGACCGAGGATGCCGTACGCGCCGATCCCGACCTGATCATGGATGCTGGCACGCCGTGGTCTGACCAGCTCACCCGGACGGTTGTCGAGATCATCGGCAGCGGCCAGCTCCGACAGCGCGGCGCGCGTTACGCCACTGCGGTCGGAGCCCGCCTGCCGCTGCAGCATTACGACCTGCTGAGCTCGGCAGTAGCGCAGATCACGGAACATCAGGAACTGTTGACGCCGGCTGGCCTGCGGTCGGTGCGAGAAGCACTTCTCGCTTTGGAGCGTACGGTCTGGCTCCGTATTGAGATGCACAGCGCTTTCTCTGGTGAGCCGATCACGGTCCAACGTCTGGAGACACCACCGTGGTGATGTCCCGCAATCGCGAGCAGCAACGACAAGGAGACGCAGTGAGCCATCCGTTCGAGGCGGAAAGGCAGCCGCTCCGGCCGCATGCGGAGCAGGCTTAT
>DASRJV010000121.1:0-8629 GCA_035649295.1 Propionibacteriaceae bacterium | reverse complement strand
CAAGAGTGCCGCCAACCGCAGGATCAGATCCGGCTGCTCTGGCAGCCGATCCTCCATCTCGATCGCCTGTTCCAGCACCGTGAGACTGTGCTGATACACGTCCTTATGCCGGTGATGTTCGTCCCGCTCCAGCCGCAGAGCCGGGAGTTCCGGCAGCACCCGCTGCGCTAGCCCGGCCGACACCAGCAAGTCGAGGCCAGGACGCGGTCGGTCGGTCAACAAGAGCTTCTTCAGCTCGTCGCGAATCCGCTCGGCAGAGATGATCGAAATGCGGTCAGCCATGTCTCTCATTGCGGTGACGACTTCCGGCGCCGGCCGGAACCCCAGCTGGGCAACGAAGCGGGCCGCGCGCATCATCCTCAGCGGGTCATCACTGAACGAGCTTTCCGGCGTCGCGGGAGTCCGAATCAACCGCTGTGCCAGATCGGTCAGCCCGCCGTACGGATCGACGAACCTCTTGTCGGGGATTGCCACCGCCATGGCATTGATCGTGAAATCGCGGCGCAAGAGATCGTCGTGCAGCGTGTCGCCGAACGCGACCTCCGGCTTTCGGCTGTGCCCGGGATAGACATCTGAGCGGTACGTGGTGATCTCGATGACCCAGCTCACGTCGCCGACATCGACCCTGCAGCCGATGGTGCCGAACTCCTTGCCGATGGTCCACACAGCTGAAGAGAGCTTCCGGAGCAGCTTCTCGACCGTGTCCGGACGCGCCGAGGTTGCAAAGTCCAGATCGTGTCCAAGCTTGCCCAGCAGGGCATCACGTACGCTGCCGCCAACGAGATAGAGCTCGTGTCCGGCGTTGCTGAACAACTCGCCCAGCCGATCAGCGACCGGTGCGATTCTCAGCAGCTCGGCCACCGCCGCGGCCTGTACTGAGCTCAGCTGGAAAGTAGACACGCTGAGCGATTGTAACGTCCAGGCTTTTTGAAACGCGTTTGGAATCCGGTGGCATCCGCTGACGGCCGGGCACGGAATTACCATGACAAGGTGAGGAGGTGGTGCGCGGTGCGTACGGCCCGTGCACTGCTAGCAGTCGCGGTTTCGGGGCTCTGCTTGATGCTGATGCCGACGCCGGCAGCGGCCACTGAGCCGGTCGCCTCAGTCGCCATCACGCTGACGTCGATGGATCCTGAGCTGCCCACTCGAGATGGTGAGATCACTGTCACGGGCCGCGTCACCAACATCACCAAAGAGCGGCTCTACCGGTTGGAGGCCCTGTTCTGGCGCAACCAGGCCCCAATCCTCGGGCGGGCCGGGTTGGAGCAGGCGCTGGCATCGGAGTCCAACGATCCACTGGGCGCCCGCTACACCGGCGCCTTCCAAGATCTTTTCACGGCCGAGAATCCCTATCTCGCACCCAATGCCTCAGTCGGCTTCCAGCTACGAGTCAAGGTCTCCGACCTCGAGCTGTCTCCCACCGATGGCGTCTATCTGATGGGCGTCCACGTCCTGCAGCGCGGCAACAACGTCGCCATCGGCCGTACCCGGGTTTTCGTGCCGGTGGTGGCGAAGAAGCCACGCAACTCGCTCACGATGACATCAGTTGTGGTCCTCAACACCCGCCCTTCACTGGTTCGGAAGGGCGTGCTCTCTGATGATCACCTCGCTGCTGAAGTCGGCCAGAACGGCCGCTTGACGGCCCTGCTCAAGGCGGCGGAAGCTCCCACCACGAGTTTCGCCGTGGACCCCGCATTGATCGAGGAACTCCAGACCATGGCGGCGGGCTATCAGGTGCTCGACTCCGAGGGCACGACCTCGGCGGGCACCGGCCAAGCCGATGCCACCCGCTGGCTCGAGGCCTTCGACACACTTCGGTCGTCGCACGACGGCTATCGGCTGCTGTACGGCACGCCTGACGTAGCTGCCCTGGTTCACGACGGCCAGGAAAGCGTCCTCAATGATGCGGCCAACGCCAACAAGCTGGTGGAATCGACCAGATCGCTACCACTGCTCGTGCTCCCGGCCGGGGGGACAGCTGACGCAGACACGGCTAAGGCCGCAGCCGCTCTGCAACCCGATGCGATCCTGCTTGCTGATACTTCGGCGAAGGGCCCGTCGCCGCTGCTCGCCGGACCTAACGGAGTTCCAATCGTCAGATTCGCAAAGGGCACCCAGGGCGGCGGGCCGGGACCGGATCCGCGCGACACCGCAATCCACCTTCGACAGCGAATGCTTGCCGAAACCTGGATCGAGGCAACAGCTGCGCGAGACGGCCTGGCTCATGGCACGGTCCGGCTCATCGGTACCGCAACGCAGGCTGCCGACGGTGCTACACAACAGCTCAAGGCGCCTTGGCTGAAGGCACGCACTCTGACCGAGCTGCTCAAATCCACACCCGCATCCTGGTCGCAGAAGTTCAACTACAGCTCGACCGCTCGTGACGCCCAGCTCACCGCGGGCCAGCTCGACAGCCTCAGAAAGTTCGATTGGAGCAATGACACGTACGCCGACCTGTTGGTCGATGCGACGAATGCCCGGGCCGACGGCAGTGCGGCGGTCGCCCGAGCTGCCAGCGCCAAGTGGCGCAGGCATGACAGATCCCGCAGAGCATTTCTCGGTCCGCAGCAGGCCGCGCTGGACGACATCTTGCTCGACAAGATCCAGATCCGCAGCAGCGCACGCGTCCAGACCGTCGCACGGGAAGGTGTCGAGTTCCCGATCACGATCAGAAACACCATGGAAGCCGATCCAGCACGCCCAGACGCCAGGGCTGTCAAGGTGAGACTGGTCTTCAACTCTGACAACCCCCAGCGGCTCACCATCAAAACGATCAAGGCTTCGCATATCAACGCACAGGACAACTTCACCGACAATGCGGAGGTGACCGCAAAGGCTAACGGCGTCGTACCGGTCACCGCGCAGTTGATGACCGAGTCTGGTCGGCGGGTGGGCCGCCCCTTCGACATTGAAGTGCAGGTAACCCAGAACGGCACCACCGGTTGGGCGATCGCCATTGCCGCCGGCATCGTTCTCGTGGGCAGCACGTTCCTGCGTATTCGCCAAGTGGCGAAGGAAAGGACCAAGACTGGCAGCGGGGGACCGGCCGGGCCTCCTGCCGGCGACGGCACGGATGCCGGCGAGCTTCCCGCGCTGAGCTCCGCGCCGGCAGAGAGACTTGATGTCTGATACCTCGACACCGAAGGTGAGCCCACCTGAGGCGGGCACAGACGCCGGCCCCTCGACGGAGGAGCGCCGCCAAACCAGGCGGCTGGTGTCGGCGAGCGCCCTCATGGCGGGGGGGACCGCAACCTCGCGGGTATTGGGGTTCTTCCGGCTCATATTGCTGGTGTATCTCTTCGGCAACGGCACCCGCCAGGCAGAGATGTTCACGATCGCCACCACCGTGCCGAACAGCATGTACATCCTGCTGGCCGGCGGCGTCCTGAACACCGTGCTGGTGCCGCAGATCGTGCGCGCAATTCGGGGTGATGCCGACCGCGGTGAGGCGTACACGAACCGGATCATGACCGCCGGACTGATCGGGCTGGGCTTGATCACAGTGTTGCTAACACTCGCTGCACCGGCAATTGTCTGGCTCTACTCAGCTCCTGGCTGGAAATCACCACAGCTCGAAGCGCAATACCAGTCGATGATCATGCTCGCCTACTACTGCATGCCGCAGATTTTCTTCTACGGCGTGCACGTGCTGGCTGGGCAGGTGCTCAACGCACGTGACAAGTTCGGGCCGATGATGTGGGCGCCGATCGCCAACAACGTGGTGTCGATCATCGTGTTGCTGCTGTACTTGATCGTCTTCGAACGGACCTCGACCGGGGCAGCGTTCACGACAGGTCAGCAGCTGCTCCTTGGGATCGGCTCCACGCTCGGCATCGCTGCCCAAGCTGCCTTTCTGATTCCATTCCTGCGCGCCGCCGGTTATCACTACCGGCCCCGCTTCGACTTCAAGCACACCGGGCTGGGCAAGACGTTTCGGTTGGCCAAATGGACTCTTGGATTCGTTCTGGTCACCCAGGCCGCGCTGGTGGTGGTGAGCAAGCTCGCCAGCAGCGCCACCGTCGGTGGCAAGGGCGCCGGTCTCACGGCCTACTCCAACGCGTACGCAATGTGGATCCTGCCCCACTCGTTGATCACGGTCTCGCTGGCTACCGCCATGCTGCCGACCGCCTCTCGGCTTGCCGCCGCCGGTGATCGACCGGGTGTCGCTGCGGAAACCATGCGGGCAATACGGCTGGCCATGACCGCGCTGCTGCCGGCCTCGGTTGCCTTCTTGGTATTAGGGCTGCCACTGGCACATCTGGTCTTCGGCTTCGGCCAGGGCGCCAAAGACGCCGCATTTGTCGGCGGCGCCTTGATGGCTCTGGCCATCGGACTGGTCCCATTCACGGTGCAATACGTCCTCCTGCGCGCCTTCTACGCGCTGGAGGACACGCGTACCACCTTTTTCCTGCAGTGCCTGATCGCAGGCTCCAATGTCGTCCTCGGTGTAGCCGCAGTCTTGCTGCTCGACAATCCAGCGCTGGTGGCAACGGGCCTGGCGCTCTCCTATTCGGCTGCCTACCTGATCGGCCTACCCGTCTCCTTCTCCAGACTTCGGCGCAAACTTCCTGATCTTGACGCCGAAGAGCTGGTCCGGCATTGCGTACGGTTGCTGCTGGCTGTGATTCCGGCCGCAGTCGCGGCCTGGCTGATCTCCTGGGCCTTCGCGAGTCGGACTGATTCCAAGCTCGCTCTGGCACTAGGACTGGCGGTTGCCGGTGTGGTGGCGGTCGGCTTGTTCTTGCTGGTGGCTCGGTTGATGCGAATCCATGAAGTCAGCCAGATCGTGGCAACCTTGCTACGGCGGGGTGCCGATTCCAAGCCGGAGAATCTGGAAGTACGTGAGGAGACCGTGATCGAGGCCAGCGGTGATCGATATGCCGACTTCTCCTCATCCGGCGATTCGCCAACAGTGATCCGGCCGCCATCTCCTAGCATCGAAGCAGCCGCTGAGGAGAGCGCAGGACCCATGGTTCAGACGACAGCCGCGCAGGGTGTCGAGGACGGCAGAGGGGGGTCCCGAGCGGCAACATTGCCCGCCGGGACCGTGCTCGCCGCGCGTTACCGCCTCGAGGAGCTGATCGGAGAATCCCGGCCGACCGTCACTTGGCGCGCCTTCGACCAGGTGCTCTCCCGGTCAGTACTGGTGCACCTGCTGACGCCTGGAGACCCTGGCGAAGAGGAGTTGCTGACCGCCGCCCGCAAGGCGTCGGTAGCCACAGACTCTCGGTTCCTCCGCGTGCTCGACGCTGTGCACAGCACCGATCCGGAAGTCGGCTCCTACATCGTCTGTGAGTACGCGACCGGCCAGTCGCTTGAGCTGATCTTGAGCCACGGCCCGTTGTCGAGCTTGGAAGCCGCCTGGGTCACGCGCGAGGTTGCCGATGCCCTCGCCGGCGTACACAGTATGGGCCTCTACCACCGTCGGATCAGCCCGGAGACGGTGATCATCACCCCGTCCGGAAACGTCAAGATCGTCGGGTTGCTGATTGAGGCGGCGCTCCGACCGGTGGCGAATGGCGTGGTGCACGCCGCCGACACCCCCGAGCTGATCGATGTCACCGATCTCGGCCGACTGCTCTATGCCTCGCTGGTGTGCCGCTGGCCCGGCGGCCCCGCGTTCAGCTTGCCGAATGCCCCAATGGTGGGACACCGCTGGATGACGCCCCGACAGGTACGCGCTGGCGTATCGCCGGCACTGGACAACGTGTGTGATCAGATTCTTGGTGATCCGCCGCGACATCACGTGCCGGCCATCACCACTGCCGGAGGCATCGTGACTGCGCTGACCAAGGTTCTTGGCAGCGCAGATGCTGCGCCTGACCTCGAGCGGCGGCTGCGCCAGCCGATTCCCACTGTGGGCGGGGGCGCTTCAGCGCTCGATCGGACGGCCAGCGCGCCGCCCGTCTCCTCGCTGTTGGACCAGACGACCATCCGCCAAGAAGCCATCCGCACCCGAACGATTCCAGCGGCCAGCGCCCCACCTACCACTCAGCACACCCGCGTCTCGGCCGGCAGGTCTCCGTCAGGCCCTGCAACGCCCAACCGCCCCGCGGGAACCAAGCCACCGGTCCCGCCGCCGGCAACCCAGCGGCGGCGGCGCTGGATCGGCTTGCTGTTGGTACTCGCGGTGCTATTGATCGCGGCCGGAATCATCTCCGCGATCATTTTGGATCGGCAACTTTCCTCCTCACCCGAGCCGCAGGCCTCGAGCGAACAAACCGGCGCTACGGCGGATCGCGCCCCGACCAAGCCCAAGAAGCTGACCATCGCCAGCGCGCGGGACTTCGATCCTCAGGGCGAGGACAAGACCGAGAATCCGGACGAAGTGAGTCTCGCCTACGACGGCAACCCCGCCACCCGCTGGCGCACGGTGCAGTACTTTGGCAACCCCAAACTGGGCAATCTGAAGCGCGGCGTCGGCTTGGTGCTCGACCTCAGTGCTCCTCAGTCCGTGCGCTCGGTCCAGCTCAAGTTGAGCGGCACCGGCACGAATGTCGAGTTCCGGGTCCCGCAAACCGACCCGGCCCAGACTCCGAAGCCACCGATGAGCTCCGACAAGCGTTGGCGTACGGTCGCCGCCGAATCGAAGGCCGGAGAATCGGCGACGCTGACAGCTGAGCAAGGTGTGACCACGCGATATGTCCTGGTGTATCTGACTTCGTTGCCGAAGGAGGGAAACGGCTACCGCGGCGGCATTTACGAGGTCGAGGTCGTGCAGTGATCGATGGGGAGACCGACGGTGACTACCGAACAGACGCCGAACTGCTGCAAGCGCACGTCGAGGGAGATCCGGAGGCTTTTGCGGAGCTGGTAGCGCGCCATCAAGATCGAATGTGGGCCATCGCGCTGCGCATCATGCGAAACAGAGAGGACGCGGCCGACGCGTTGCAGGATGCCTATATCTCTGCGTTCCGCAGGGCTGGGAGCTATCGAGGGGACGCTCAGGTGATCAGCTGGCTGCATCGCGTGGTGGTCAACGCCTGCCTCGATCGGCTGCGCGCTCTGCGGGTGCGAGAGACGGAGCCGTTCCCCGAGGATCTTGATCGATGGCGGAGGCTTGGCACCACCGTGACCAAGGACGCCGTGGAGATCAAGGAGCAGCGCAGCCTCGTTGCCGCGGCGCTGGGCACTCTGAATGCTGATCAGCGCGCGGCTCTGGTGCTGGTCGACATGGAGGGCTATTCGGTCGAGGAGGCAGCCCAGATTCTCGGCTGTGCCCCCGGCACAGTGAAGAGCCGGTGCGCCCGCGGCCGGGCACGGTTGCTGCCGCTGCTCAGCCATCTCAAGCAGGTGGAGGCAGGTTCCTAGATGCCCCATCCGCTTGAGCTCTCCTACAACTGGCGTACCCCAGCGACCTTCGCCAGCATCGCTGCGGTGATTTGCGTAGGCGCGCTGGCTCGGAGTCAGGCCACCGGCTGGCTGCCTGCGCTCGTCGTCGTGGTGGCACTCTGGGCGCTCATCGTCGGATTGATCTACCTGCGGACCAGGGCCTATCTACTGGTGGACGGTTCCCGGCTGACCGTCCGCCGCTTCCGAAAATTCCACACCATCGAGGCGGCTGACTTGGTGGCCGTGACTGAATTCGTCACTCCGAACGGGCCGAGTTACCGGCTCACCGCGCAAGGTCCGGACGGACAAACCAGGCGCGTGGTTGCTCCGGTTGCGCTGCTGCGCGGCGGCCATGCGGCCCTCTTCACGTGGATACTGGGTCGAGCACCTCAGGCGCAGCTTGACAAGCGATCGCGCAAAACTGCGGAGCTGCTGAAGACCCGAGGTCTCATCCGATGAAAGCCCAGCTCCCATGAACGCCCAGCATCTACCGATCGATGAGTTGGCCGACGCGGCCGAGGGTCTCCTCGAGGATGACCGCGCAGCCTTCGTCGAGTCGCATCTTGCGGGGTGCGCCGAGTGCCGTGCCAACTCGGAGGCTTTGCGAGAGGTCACAGCTGTACTGCGAGCAGACGTCTCACCGCCGATGCCTGACGCCGTCGTGCATCGCCTTGAAGAGGTAGTCGTTGCTGAGAATGCCCACCGAGCCGCAGCATCGGCGGGCGGGCGCGATCCCGACAACTCGGCCTCAACCTGGGGGCCGCGACCGACGTTGGGCACGTTCGGCGCGGAGCTGGACAAGCCGCGTAAGTCCCGCTGGGTCATACCGGCGCTGGCCGCTGCGGCGGCTGCGGCTGTCGTCGGCTTTGGGGCGTACGTCATCAGCGCCCGCGCCGGTCTCAACGAACCTCCAGTCGTCGCCGCGGTCAACAGTCAGGACCTCGGCGCGGAAGCGAGCGCGCTGGAGCGGACCAGCGGTGGCTTGAGTCCGCACCGTTTCTCGCAGGCCTGGGGGTGCGCTCGGCAAGTAACTGACGAACGCATCACCGGCATCGTCTCCAGCACGGTCGACGGGTCGCCGGCACTGCTCGTCTACACCGAGTCGGGGGATTCCACGCATGTCACCGTGGTGATGGGCTGCGGAGGCGGTGCCCCATCGGCGGGGGCGTCAGCGCTCCTGCCGCGCTGAGGCTTCTCTTCGGAATAGCGGGCAGGCCGTGGCTGTTTCGCGGATAGGGTTACAGCCCACATGGCACAGTGATAAAGGACACTATGAGCAGCGAATCCGTACGGGATG
>DASRJV010000120.1:0-6695 GCA_035649295.1 Propionibacteriaceae bacterium | reverse complement strand
CACCATGTCGGCGCCCGCGAGCGGCTTCGCCTCGGCCAGAAGCTCGCGGATGGGGTATCCCAGCCAGAGCGCGTTGCCGGCCAGGTCACCCCCAACCTCGTTGGAGACGCAGGTCAGAGTGGTCATGTGCTCCACGAGTGGCTTCGCGGTCAGTTCGGCGTAGTTGATCTGGATGGGGTTTTCCACCATCCCGGTGATCCTGAGCGTCCACGTTGCAGGATCGACCGTGGGCACCTGGAGTGCGGTGTCGATCCGATAGAAGTCGTCATTCGGAGTCACATAGGGGGCCAGGCCCTCGATGTGGAAGTCGGCACCCGCCGGCGGCCCTGCCGAAGGCTGGCCAGGAGGCGGCAGCTTCAGCTTCTCTCGTGCACTGTTGACCGCGGTCGACGCGCCGGCGAGCACCTGGCCGGTGATCGCTGCGGCTGCGGCTGCGGCTCCCGCCAGGATTGTCCAGCCGAGAAAGGTACGCCGAGCGACAGACTGGGCCTCAGGATTCTCGGCTGCCGCTGATGGCGACCGCCACTGCTGCAGCCTGCCGACCAGCGCACTCAAGATCATGTAACCCAGCAGCAGCCCCACGACCGTTGGCACGTATGCAGCAAAGGTGACCTCGGGTTGTGCGGCGACTCCGATCAAGCCGAGCACTGCCACCACGGCAAACAACGCAGCGCCTGCAAACCGGCGTCGCCACTCGAGCTCGCCCGCCAAACCGCAGATGATCAAGACGGCGACAACGATGATGGTGAGCAGTACCGGTTTGTCGGCTAAGCCGAGGGCCTCCTTGCCGAAGTTGACCAGTGACGCGGGCAGCAGGTTGATGATCAGCTCGCCGACGGCAGGTACTGGAGAGCCGGCTGGCGCGACAATCCACGCCGCAAGTCCGGCTATTCCGAGACCGGCCAGGCCTGCGACGACCCCAGCCAGCCGTGCCCACCATCGGGTAGCTCGTGCTGCGTCCCGCTCGTCGCGCCTGTGCACCTCACCATCCTCCGCTCCTGCAGCTCGCCGGACAACGATGTCCGGCTTACGCATTACTTTCGGAACTGCTCGCGCATCTCGCGCCTGGCTCCGCGATTAGCGACGCTCGCGGCTCTGTAGGTTGGCGCCATGCGCCTACGCCGCAGCTGCCTGCTGCCCTGCTCGATGGACCGACTGGCCAGTGAGCTGGGGCGACCTGCACTGTTTCACCACTTGGCGTCTCCCATGCTGGTATTCGATGCTGTCGAGCCGGCGGATGCCATCGCGCGCTGGTCGCCAGGGAAATATCGCTTCCGGCTGCTACTTGGCGGGCGACTCCCGATTGGCGAGCACGTCGTCAATCTGCAACGGACAGTGCAGGATGCAGAGGCAGCCGAAGCCAAGCTGGTGGTTTGGCACGATGCGGGTTACAGCGACTTGATCAGGGTGTGGGATCACCAGATCGTGCTCGAGGACTTTCTTGGAATGACTCGCTACACAGACGAGGTGGAGATTCATGCTGGCCCGCTGACTTTGCCAGCCTGGCTCTTCGCGGTCGCGTTCTACGGCCACCGGCAACGCCGCCTCAACCGGCTGGTCGCCACCGGCTTCGCATACTGATCATGGTCGACGCTCCGGGCTGTGTCGACTATTACCCCGGCTGGGTCGAGGACGCGGATCGGTTGCTCGGAGTTCTTGTAGGTGAGATTGGCTGGGAGCAGCACGCCATCACCGTCTACGGCCGCACCACGCCCACGCCACGATTGACTTCCTGGATTGGGGAGAGCGCATACTGCTACTCCGGAATTGTGAACGAGCCAGCTCCCTGGCCGAAGGCACTCGTTGTGTTGCAAGGGCGCCTTCGCCGAGAGTTGGGTGTCGACTTCAACTCCTGCCTGGCGAACTTGTATCGGGACGGAACTGACTCCATGGGCTACCACAGCGACAACGAGCCCGAGCTCGGTGAGAGACCGACTATTGCCTCAATCAGCCTGGGTGATCGGCGCCGGTTCGTGCTGCGGCATCGGGCGAGTCGCGAGCGGTGGAGCTGGGACCTTGGCCGTGGTGACCTGTTGGTCATGCGGGACGAGTCGCAGAGCGACTATGCGCACGCGGTCCCCAAGACATCGCGTCCGGTCGGGCCTCGAATGAACCTCACCTTTCGGTGCTTTCCAGCGACGTAGGGCTCATACCTGCCCTATTTCTCAGAATCGCACCCGAGAGGAAGCTGGATCCGTCACGCGACGCTCAGATCTGCCAATCGCCGCACGCTCGGGGGCGATTCTGAGAATTTTGCCCATACCGTTAACACCGGGGCCCATTTTGAGGCCTTCACTTTATGTGAGGACTACGTTCCAGGAGATCCAGCGCCTACTTGCCGCGGAGGGCGTCATTGCACGTCGAGACCATCCTGAGCTCGATACCACTCTGCGCTATCTGCTCCGCCGCGGTGATCTAGCTCGAGTACTTCCGGGCATCTATTCGGCAGCAGATCGGGCAGCATCGCAGCAGACTCGGATCAGGGCGCTCAGCCGTTTCGACCCGGACGCGATCCTTGTTGGTGCAGTGGCTGCACGCATATCGTTCTGGCCCGACTTGAGGGTGGACATGATCGAATGTGCGGTTCGCCACAGCAGAGCACCCCAGGCCGGCTATCGCTTCACTCGGCGGCACATTCCACCGGAACTGGTCGTCAACCGGTCCGGCCTCCCCCACACATCGCCGGCACTTACGGCATTGGATCTTTGTGCAATCGCGGGCGGCGATGCGATCGACCAGGCCTTGCATACCGGAGCCGAAGTCTTCGAGACCGACCGATGGCGGCAGAACTCCCTCATCCTCGACGGTTGGTGCGTGCTGCGGTTTACCTGGACCATGATCGAAGAGCAGCCCGAGAAGGTCATCGCGATGGTGCGCGAGGCAATCGAAATGCTGGCGGCCAAGCAATCCTGACTCAGAACGGCCTTGGGCCGGCCCTCGGACCCGCGCCCACGGGGACGGCGCGGCGCTCCTCTTCGGGCTCCTCGATCGCTGCTGTGAACTGGGAGTTGTACAGATCGAAGTAGTGCCCACGAGCATCGAGCAGCTCGTGGTGGGTGCCCTGCTCGACGATTTGGCCGTCCTCCATCACCAAGATGACGTCGGCGTCCCGGATTGTGGAGAGCCGATGAGCAATCACGAAGCTGGTCCGATCGGTCCGCAACGCTGCCATCGCCCGCTGCACCAGCACCTCGGTCCGGGTGTCGACGGAGCTGGTCGCCTCGTCCAAGATCAGCAGCGCAGGGTCGGCCAGGAAGGCTCGAGCGATAGTGATCAACTGCTTCTCGCCTGCGCTGATGTTGCTCGCTTCCTCGTCCAGGACCGTGTCATAGCCGTCCGGTAAGGCATGCACAAAGCGATCGACATAGGTCGCTTCGGCTGCGGCATGAATCTCCTCTTCGGTCGCGGACGGGCGGCCATAGGCGATGTTTTCCCGGATCGTGCCGTGGAACAGCCAGGTATCCTGCAGCACCATCCCGATGTTGGCCCGCAACGCAGACCGCGGCACGGTGGCAATGTCTACCCCATCCAGGGTGATCCGGCCGCTCTCGAGCTCGTAGAACCTCATGATCAAGTTGACTAGCGTGGTCTTGCCTGCGCCAGTCGGGCCGACGATGGCAACGGTGCTTCCCGGCTCTGCCACCAAAGACAAATCCCTGATCAGTGGCTTTTTGCGCTTCTCCGGGGGGTCAAGGGGGTCGTCGTCCCCCTTGGTCGTGTCGGCATCGTAGGAGAACCAGACGTGTTCGAACGCAACCCGACCACAGGTCGGGTTGAGCGAGCTCGCCTCGTCCGGCACCTGCTCTTCTTCGTCAAGCACCTCGAAGACGCGCTCTGCGGACGCGACGCCGGACTGCAGCAGGTTCGCTATCGAGGCCAGCTGCGTCAGCGGCTGAGTGAACATCCGGGTGTACTGGATGAAGGCCTGAACATCACCAAGGTTCATCGTGCCGCTGGCAACACGGAGTCCGCCGACGACGGCGATCGCCACGTAGTTGAGGTTTCCAATGAAGAACATCGTCGGCATGATCAGTCCGGAGACGAACTGGGCGCCGAAGCTGGAGTTGAACAGCACGCTGTTCCGCTCCGCGAACACCGCCTCGACCTCCCGCTGCCGGCCGAACACCTTGACCAGCGACTGGCCGGTAAAGGCCTCCTCGATATGGCCGTTGAGCTCTCCGGTGGACTTCCACTGCTGGATGAAGAGCTTCTGAGAGCGTTTGCCGATCACCGCTGTCACCAAGATTGACACCGGAATCGTGACAAGCGCGATGAGCGCCAGCACCGGTGAGATGACGAACATCATCACGGTGACGCCGATGACGGTGAGCAGCGAGGTGAGCACCTGGCTCAGCGTCTGCTGCAGCGCTTGGGAGATGTTGTCGATGTCATTGGTCACCCGACTCAGCAGCTCACCACGGGTTTGCTTGTCAAAGTAGCTGAGTGGCAGCCTGTTGACCTTCTCCTCGACCTGGCGACGGAGGGTGTAGATAGAGCGCTGCACAGCGCCGTTCAGCAAGTACCCCTGCAGCCACAAGAACAACGACGCCACCAAGTAGAGAACCAGCGCGAGCAGCAGTAGCTGCCCCAGCAGCGTGAAGTCGATGCCATGCCCAGGTATCACGTTCAGCCGCTCGATCATGTCGGCAAGCTTGTTGTTGCCCTCAGCGCGCAATGAAGCTACGACCTGCTCCTTGGACGCCCCGCTCGGCAGGTTCTTGCCCAGCACACCGGTAAAGATCACATCCGTAGCCATGCCCAGGATCTTGGGTCCCAGCACGTTCATCACGATGCCGATGACAGCGAGCAGCACCACCAAGATCAAAATCATCCGCTCTGGTGCCATGTGACCGACCAGGCGCCGCAGCGATGGAAAGAAGTTCAGCGACTTCTCGACCGGCCGTGCTTGTCCCCACATGCGTCCGCCACCAGCGGGCGGACCATATTGCGGCCGTTGGGGCGCCTTCGGTGCGGGCCGCTCCGGCCCCTTGGGTGCCGCCATTCCATTGCCGGAGGTTGTCGGCGGCGCGGAGGTGTGCCCTTCGACAAGCTCAGGGCGCACGGGTCCGGGCTCAGGGCGCATGGATCCGGGCGCAGGACTCACAGGCTCCTGATCCGGGCGCAAGCGATCTTGACCGTTGCCACTCATGCTGCCGCTTCCTCTGCACTGAGCTGAGAATCGACGATCTCGGCATAAGTGGGGCAGTGGGCGAGCAGCTCCTCGTGCGTGCCGCAACCGACGATCTCGCCATGCTCGAGTACCACGATCTTGTCCGCGTCGGCGATGGTCGCCACCCGCTGCCCCACGATGATCACCGCAGCCCCCGCCGTCTCACGCTGCAACGCGGCCCGCAATCGCGCATCAGTGGCCACATCAAGCGCTGAGAAGGAGTCATCGAAGACGTAGATCTCCGGTCGCCTCACCAGCGCCCGGGCGATCGCTAGGCGCTGCCGCTGGCCTCCGGAGACGTTGGTGCCACCCTGGGCGATGGTTGCCTCCAGTTGGCCGGGCATTTCGCGTACGAAGTCCTCGGCCTGAGCAACCCGAAGAGCTCGCCAGAGCTCCTCATCCGTGGCGTCGGGATCGCCATACCGCAGGTTGCTGGCGACTGTGCCAGTGAAGAGAAACGGCTTCTGCGGTACCAGCCCGATCCGGCTCCAGAGCAGCTCTGGATCGCACTCCCGCACCTCGGCTCCGTCCACTGTGACTGAGCCGGCAGTGGCATCGAACAGTCGTGGAATCAGCGAGATCAAAGTGGATTTACCAGCGCCGGTGGAGCCGATGATGGCAGTCGTTTGTCCGGGCTCAGCGGTGAAGCTGATGTTCCGCAAAACCGGCGACGCTGCCCCCGGGTAGGTGAACTCCGCACTCTCGAACTTCACGACCCCGGATGCCCGAAGTTCTGTCACCGGATGCGTTGGGGGCAGCACGGAGGACTCGGTGCTCAGCACCTCCTGAATGCGCTCGGCGCATACCGCGGCACGCGGCGCGATGATCAACAGGAAGGTCGCCATCATGACCGACATCAAGATCTGGATCAGGTAGGTCAGGAAGGCCGTCAGCGCTCCGATCTGCATGTCGCCGGCATCGATCCGCTGCGCCCCAAACCACAGCACCGCGACGCTGGAGGCGTTCAAGATGAACATCACAATCGGGAAGATCGACGCCACGTACCGGCCCACCGAAGTGGTGGTGGCAGTGAGATCCGCATTCGCCCGCGCGAAGCGCGCTGTCTCGTACGGCTCTCGAACGAATGCGCGAACCACTCGAATACCCGAGATCTGCTCCCGGAGAACGCGGTTCACGGTGTCGATTCGCGTTTGCATCAACCGGAACAACGGACTCATTTTGCGGATCACAAGAAAAATCGAGATCGCCAGCACCGGCATCGCCACCGCTACCAACCAGGACAGGCCGACATCGGTGCGAAGCGCCATGATGATGCCGCCGATCATGGTGATCGGTGCCGCGACGAACATGGTGCAACTCAATAGGACGAGCGTCTGCACCTGGTAAACATCATTGGTATTGCGTGTGATCAGTGACGGCGCCCCGTAATGGTTGAGCTCCCGGGAGGAGAAGGAGAGTACCCGCGCGAAGAGCGAGGCACGTACGTCACGACCGAATGCCATCGCTATCTTGGCGCCGAGATAAGTCGCCCAG
Source organism: Propionibacteriaceae bacterium (assembly GCA_035649295.1). Lineage (GTDB taxonomy): Bacteria > Actinomycetota > Actinomycetes > Propionibacteriales > Propionibacteriaceae > Microlunatus. The sequence goes on along the minus strand of DASRJV010000120.1, from coordinate 31 downwards.
ATCGAACAGCCGACCTGAAGCACGCTGACGG
>DASRJV010000119.1:0-3551 GCA_035649295.1 Propionibacteriaceae bacterium | reverse complement strand
CTGCAGCTCAGCCATCGGGTCCCTCCGCAGGTTCGTCCAGCGCGCGCGCCACCGTACGCCGGTAGTCCGGGTTTGTCCGCAGCAGTTCCTCATGCGTTCCGTGCGCCGTGATCCGATTGTTGAACAGAAACGCCACGCGATCGGCATGGTGCAGCAGTAGCGGCGAGACTGTCGTCACGATCGTCGTCTTGCCGCGACGATGGGCAACCAGCCGCTCAGCGATCAGCGCCTCAGTATGGGCATCGACCGCCGATGTCGGTTCGACCAAGATCAAGATCTGCGGATCCAGCCCAAGCACTCGTGCGAGCACCACCCGCTGCCGCTGCCCCCCGGACAAGCCACGCCCACGTTCGTCGATCCGACCCTGCCAACCGCCGTACGAGCCGGTGAACACATCCTCGGCTGCTGCGACACGCAGCACTGTCTCCGCCTCCTCGAGGCTGAGCCGCCCGTGCGGATCGATGGCCGACTGGAGTGTTCCGGCGAAGACCTGGCTTGCACTGTCGCTGACCACAATCCGCCGCCGCACCTGATCAATGGGTACGTCAGCGAGGTCCACCGTGCCCAAGCTGACGCCCCACTTCTGTCCGGCCAGCTGGCGATCTCGCTCCGCCAGCTGGGCACGCTCGATCCGCTGTTGTTTTCGTGCCCGTCTCGCAGCACGGCCCTTGAGGCCCTCCGCAACCTCCAGGCTCACTGGATCATGATCAGCTGGAAGATAGCGACCGAGTCGGTCTGCCAGCGCAGCGGAGTCATCGGGGAGGGCGCACACGATGATCGTGAACTCGCCCGGCTGACCAACGAACCCAGATTCTTGATCATGCAAGACACCCTGTTCGGGCAGCGTCAATGGCTGCTCGGAGGCATGCCACGGCGGCTGCTGGCCCAGCACCGCAACAGTCTTCCGCGCTGAGACCACGGAGCGGACCCACTTCTGAGCGAGCTCGAAGAAGGTCTGGATCGGCCACACCATGAAGATCGCGTAGCCGAAGAAGCTGATCAACTGGCCGACGCTGAGGTCTCCGGCCACCACCTCGCGCGCGCCAAGCCACGTCAGGGCAACCAGGAACAGACCGGAGAAGAGTACGCCCGTAGCATCGACTGCGCCTTGCCAGACGCCGGCCGAAACAGCCGCCCGCCTCGTCCACTGCGACTGATCGGTGTAGTTGCGGGCGAAGGTCTGCTCGCCGCCGATGCCGCGCAGGATGCGCAGCCCAGCCACGATGTCGGTTGCCATCGAGGTCAGATCCGAGGTTCGGGTCCGCTCGATCTCCTCACGTCGCTGCAGTGGCCGTAGCAATGGCATCGCGAACAAAGCGATCAACGGTGCAGTGATCAGCACCACGATGCCCAGCTTCACCGAGGTTGACAGCACCAAGCCCGCAATTATCAGGTACGCGATCAAGGCACCGATGAACCGTGACACGATCTCGGTCAACGCCCCGAACTCGTCGGAGTCGCCGGCTGAGACACTGAGCACCTCGCCGGTCGGCGTACGTCGTGGCAGCACGTGGCCCAGCTGCGTCGCCTTGCGTGTCACCAGCTTCATCGCACCGTACATGGCGACCAGCCACGTCCGCACCACGAGTGTGTGGCTCAGCACGCTGGCGATGATCCCTGCTACCACCAGACCAAACATGATCAAGCTGAGCTTGCCGACTGTGGCCAGGTTATGAGGAATGATGCCCTCGTCCACGATCTTGCCGACAAGGTAGGGCCCTACCGAACCGGGCAGCCACTCGATCACGCTGATCAGCGAGCTGAGCAACAGCAGAGGCAGTTGCTGCCACAGCAACCAGCCGAGGAATCGGGTGCCGGTGCGAGTGTCCGGGTTCGAGAAGTCGCGCGCGGGCAGGCGGCGACGCACCACGGCCAGCCGTCTGCGAGTGGTAGTGGTGTGCGCGCGAACCTCTGGCCCCGAGAAATCCGGGACCAGCGGCGGGAAGTCATGCATGACCAAATCAGCGTAGGGCTGGAGCGCAGATACGCTCCACCGGTTTTCCCTCACCTGCATTGGGTAGAAGCGCGCTATCTAGGATCGGACACATGACCACTGACTCGACAGCCGGCAATGAGCAGCCCGAGATGCAAGGTGTCGCGGGAGCGACTGACGACGGGCGCGTCTACGTGGTGACGCCGCAGGCGATGGCCGTCGAAGGGCCACCGCGTGAAGAGCCGGGGACAGACGAGGAGCCGAAGTCGGTAACCGATATGGTCGAGCAGCCCGCAAAGGTGATGCGGATCGGCAACATGATCCGCCAGCTGCTTGCTGAGGTGAAGGCGGCCCCGCTCGACGATGCAAGTCGGCAGCGACTGCGAGCGATCCACCAGACCTCGATCGAAGAGCTCAAGCAGGGTCTGGCCCCCGAACTGGCTGAAGAGCTAGAACGCATCACGCTGCCGTTTAGTGACGACACCATTCCGAGCGACGCTGAGCTTCGGATCGCGCAGGCCCAGCTCGTGGGTTGGCTCGAGGGGTTGTTCCATGGCATCCAGACGGCCTTGTTTGCCCAGCAGATGGCTGCTCGGGCACAGCTGGAGCAGATGCGACGAGCGCTACCGTCCGGGCCTGTACCGCCGCAACCGGAAAATCGGCCGCGCGAGGCCAGCGGGGGCATGTACCTCTAGGAGTCCTCCTCCACCGTCGCCGAAAACTTCCTGAGAAACCCGGATGTTGTGGAACCGGGTACGCAGTGCTGCCGTCCCATGCGAGGTCTGGTTGAGACCACGAGACCTCGGGGAGACAGCACATGCCCACATCAAGCATCAGCACTGCTGATCGCACCGCCGCCCGATGCGTCGACCTCGCAGCGGTATTCCAAGATCAGCTGCTTGAGGATCCGCTTCCGGCGAGTGCACCTACAGCATTGCGGCGCCGCCAGTTGGGGTTGATCACTGCCGCGCAAGGCGCTTGCCGGACCTGCCCGCTGATCGTCGACTGCCTCTATCGCGCGGTCGTCGAGTATGACGTCGCGGGCTATGTCGCCGGTACGACGCCTCCACAGCGGGCGCAGATTCGCCGCCGGCTGGACATTACGGTCGAGCCGGAGGACTTCGACGTGTTGACGGGTGTGACCGGCCGGCACCGTCAGGTCAATCACAGCGAGGTGGTACGCCTCCGTAACGCCAATCCACACGAGAGCTTGGAGATGCTGGCCGACCGGCTCGGCTGCTCCCTCTCCACAGTGAAGCGCCACCTGCGCCGGGAGCGCCGTGAGCCTTCTGGACGTACCGGCGCCGTCACTAAGCCTTCCGTCGATGAGGTGCTCGCCGCCGCCGCCAGCGTGACCGGCACAGCGCCGGTACGTCGTAGCTCGCAAGCGGCCTGAACCCAGACAGCTCGCGCTCCCACTTTGCTTCGTTTACTTGGACGTCGAATCATCTGCAAACAGAGCGGAGTCCAAGCAATTGATGCAGAGTGGGATTGACGTCGCGACCAGTTTCGAATTGAGCCGTTACGGGTACCGATTTCAAGCGGACGTTTATTGCGGCACCACCGTGCAGGGACAAAGAAGTTCCGGTCCGCCCAACAGAAGGGACCGACAATGAGC